>JAURMY010000373.1 GCA_030830465.1 Alphaproteobacteria bacterium | reverse complement strand
CCATTCGGGCTTGTGACATTCACCCGCAATTGCGCCGGGCCCTCGGTTGACTTCTCGGCCAAATCGCCCGCACCAGCCACCGTGACCAACGCCAGTTTGCGGGCCAGTTCCGCGGGCAGACCTTCGGCCTCACCGGCGGCGGCCAGGGTTTCGATCAGGTGGAACACATAAGCGGGGCCCGAACCTGACACCGCAGTTACCGCGTCCATCTGGCCCTCATCGCTGAGGCGCACGGTCTGGCCAATGGCACCCAACAGCGTTTCAGCCAGCGCAATATCCCTGTCGGTTGCGTTTATATTGCCGATCAGCGCGGTGATCCCGTGGGCAACGGCGGCGGGGGTGTTCGGCATCGCCCGGACGATATGGGCCTGCGCCCCCAAAGCGGCCTCAAAGGCGGCGATCATGGTGCCGGCCGCGATGGAGACAAACAGGGTGTCCGCCCCGCTGAGGCCCTGAAGCCGCGGCAGCGCCGCGCCCATCATCTGCGGCTTGACCGCGATCAGGCAAACCGCCGGTGCGGGCGGCAAATCCGTGTTCAGTTTCAACCCCTTGGCGACAAGGCCCTGGACCCAGTCCGACGGGTTCGGATCCAAAACCGTGACCGAAGCGGGCATGATTCCCTGGGCGAGCCAGCCGGCCAGCATGGCCGATCCCATCTTGCCGCAGCCCAGTAAAACCAGCCCGCGCGCATTCACGTCATGTAACGGCATCTTTCCCCCGTGATTTCTTCTGCGGGGATCAGGTTAGGCGGTTCCGAAAGCCTCGTCCATGGCAACCCGCATGGCTTTGGCAGGGGTTTCATCGCCCCAGCACACCAGTTGAAAGGCCGGATAGAACCGCTCGCAGTTCAGAACCGCATTATGCACCAGTTGGTTGATCTGCGCCGGCCCCGCCGTCTCGCCGCCGGTCAGAACCAGACCATAGCGATAGACCATCAGGCTCTGCTCGCGCCACAGGGTGAAAGCGCCGGACCAGCATTTGTCGTTCGCGTCGTTCAGAACCTCGAACAATCCGGGCAGTTTGTCAGCGGGCGGGTTCATTTCAAATGTGCAGATCAGGCGCAGCGTCTCGTCATAGGCCGACCAGGCCAACGTGATGGAATAGGTCCGCCAAGCCCCTTCGATGGCCATGGCAATCTGATCGTCGGCGACCCGGTCAAAATCCCAGGCATGATGTTCCGCCAGGGTTTCAACGATGTCGATCGGATGAATTTCAGCGCTGTCCAGATAGTGCTCCAGTTGTGCCATTGCCTGCTCCGTTTGCTGATCGTTCGTGTGGATGTGCCCCCACTACAAACTGAAAGCCTCACTAGCGGTCGTGGGTTGATCCCTTGACCTTACCAAATATGGTGGTCCCAATCCGGGAGCCTGTAAAGTGAAATTTTTAAGAAAATGCGTGTGTTAACACATTAGCACCGCAAGGCGGATTTTCAGGCCGCCTTATCCACAGAAACAGATGCTTTGTGGATGAAAATGCGATAGACTGCGCCGGCGGACGCCCCCGGCCTCAGGTCTTTTTGGGTGCAGTCCGCGGTTTGGCCTTTTGGGCCGGGGATGATTCCAGCGCCTCCAGCCGCGTTTTCAACGACTCGTTTTCTTCGCGCGCTTTCTGGGCCATCAGGCGCACCGCCTCAAATTCCTCACGGGTGACAAACTGCCGGTCCGCCAGCCAGCGGTCCATCCAGCCCTTCATCGCGGTTTCCGCTTCGTCCTTGGCCCCCTGCGCCACGCCGACAGCGTTGGTCATCAGTTGCGAGATATCGTCAAAGATTTTGTTGCGGGTTTGCATGGCGGCCTCCGGTCTTGCCCAAGCTGCCTGTTATATGGCCCTTTCGCCGCCATTTGCCAAGGGAGCGGTTGACTTATATCACAGGGACAGGCCCAGTTCGGCCACAACAGATCACAGGCAAACCCGTGCAGGCAGTCATCCCTTTTCCCGATATCAGCCCCGAGATTTTTTCAATCCATTTCGGCGGGTTCACTTTCGCGCTGCGCTGGTATGCGCTGGCCTATATCGGGGGGTTGTTGCTGGCCTGGTGGCAAGTCGTGGCGATGGTCAGGCGGCCGGAATTATGGCGTGACGGCCTTACGCCGATGCGCCCAAAACAGGTTGAGGACCTTTTGACCTGGGTGATTCTGGGGGTCATTCTGGGGGGGCGGCTGGGATTCGTGCTGTTTTACCAACCGGCCTATTATTGGGAAAATCCGTCCGAAATTCTGCAGGTCTGGCAGGGCGGCATGTCGTTTCACGGCGGTTTTGCAGGGGTTATTCTGGCCGGTGTCCTCTATTCTTGGCGCCATGGGCTGCGTGTCGCCAGTGTGGGGGACTGCTTTGCGATCACCGCACCGATCGGGCTGTTTTTGGGGCGGCTCGCCAATTTTGTGAACGGTGAATTATGGGGCCGCCCAAGCGCCCTGCCCTGGGCTGTCGCCTTTCCGGGGACCGAGGCCGCCACCTGCCCGCCCGATTGGGCCGGCATCTGCGCCCGCCATCCTTCACAGCTCTATGAAGCCGCGCTTGAGGGGCTGTTTTTGGGGGCGCTGATGTTCTGGCTGGCCTACCGGCGCGGCTGGCTGAAACGTCCCGGCCAGTTGTCCGGCCTGTTCTTTCTGGGCTACGGGGCCGCGCGCAGTTTCGTCGAATTGTTCCGTCAGGCCGATCAACAGTTTATCGGCACCGACAATCCCTTTGGCCATATGATCCGGTTTGGCGCCTCGGCGGACAGCTGGGGCCTGACCATG
>JAURMY010000372.1 GCA_030830465.1 Alphaproteobacteria bacterium | reverse complement strand
GATGGTCAGGTTTTCCGGTTTCATGGCCCCTCTCCCCGGCGCTTGGGTTCTTTGACGAACAGCCGCCGCATCACGGCCCAATAATGCACCGGTGTCAGGCGCTCTAATATCGAAATCAGCTTTGCGTCCACGCCGACAAGGATGCGGGGTTTGCGCCGCGCGACACCGTTCAGGATCACCTCGGCGGCCTGATCGGCGGTCAGGCGGAAACTGCGCTCCATCGCCTTTACCCCCGCCTGTTTTTCTGTGTCCGACAGGCCGGGTGCCATGCGCGCATTGCGGGCGATACCGGTTCTGATCCCGCCCGGATGGACCGTGCACACCGCCACCGGCCCGTCGGCCAGTTCATGGCGCAGGGCCGCGCTAAAGCCGCGCACCGCGAATTTCGACGCGCTATAGGCGGTTTGCCCCGGCGGGGCGACCAGCCCGAAGATGCTTGAAACATTGACGATCACCGCGTCCGGGCGTTGCAAAAGCCCCGGCAGCAGGGCCTTGGTCAGGCGCACCATGCCACTGAAATTGATGTCAATCAGCCATTCAAAATCGGCCAGATAGACATCGGAAAAACTTCCGCCAAGGGCCACACCGGCATTGTTGAACAGCATATCGACCGAAATACCCCGGCCGGTCAGCCACGCCGGCAATCCGGCGACCGCCTGCCGGTCCTCGACCGAAAACGGGTGGATATGGACTGTGACCGGATAATCGGCCAGACCCGACGCAACCGCCTTCAACCCCGTCGCGTCGCGATCGGTCAACACCAGATTTGCCCCCCGCGCCGCAAGACCTTGCGCCAGCGCCGCCCCGATCCCACCGGCCGCCCCGGTGATCAGCGCGGTTTTGCCTGCAAAATTCAGCTGTCGGCTCTGTCGCACAAATCGCCTCAATCAAACTGCATCACGCCGTCATCGACGCGGCCGGTTTTCATCGCCCAGTAATCCGCCGGATAATGGGTGGGCGTGTTCCAGGGCGCAAACTTGCCCTGTTTGGGCAACAAATCAACGGCGCGGCGGAAATAACCGGATTGCAGCGGCAGGCTGTCATCCAGCGCCATGTCGGGTGACACCACCGGCATCGCCCGCCTGTTGCCCTTCGCGCGCATCCGGTTGATCAGTTTACAGACATATTCCAGCGTCAGATCCGCCTTCAGCGTCCAGGACGCATTGGTATAGCCGAACACCGCGGCAAAATTCGGCACATTGCCAAACATCGCCCCCTTATAGCGCACCAGATCGCCC
This sequence comes from Alphaproteobacteria bacterium, assembly GCA_030830465.1. The sequence continues at coordinate 2,642 of JAURMY010000372.1, read as the reverse complement.
GAGTTGATGGGCCGGCCATCCACCCGCATTTCCATGCCGCCAAGGAATTTCAGCTTCAGCCCTGTCGCCGTCACCACGATATCCGCCGCAATCTCCGGCCCCGAGGCCAGCGTCACGCCGGAGTTTGTAAACCCTTCAATCTGGTCGGTCACAACCGACGCTCGCCCGGATCTGAGCGCCTCAAACAGATCGCCGTCGGGTACCAGACACAACCGCTGATCCCAGGGCGCATAGCTAGGTGCGAAATGCCGTTTCGCATCCACATCCGGCCCGACCGCCTGTTGCACCAGATTGATCAGGTAGCGTTTGACCTTATCCGGTTTGCGCCTCGATATGGTATAGAAATAGGCCCCCAGAAACACATTGCGCAGCCGCACCAGATGATGGGCGGCCATCGCGGGCAGGAACCGGCGCAAAACCCGCGCCAGATTGTCAGAGCCGGGGCGCGAAAACACATAGGTGGGCGAGCGTTGCAACATGGTGACATGGGCCGCCGTCTGCGCCAGGGTCGGTACCAGGGTGACGGCGGTCGCCCCGCTGCCGATCACCAGCACCCGCTTGCCCGACACGTCCAGATCGCCGGGCCATTTCTGCGGATGGACCAGCGTGCCGCCAAAGGATTTGATGCCTTTGAAATCCGGCAAATATCCTTCGGCATAGTCATAATACCCGGTGCAGCCCAGCAGAAAATGACAACTGATTTCAAAAGGTTCGCCGGTTGACAGATTTGTGCCTGACACAATCCAGCGGCTGGTTTCCGAATGCCAGTCGGCCCGGTCGATACGGTGATGGAACCGGATCTTTTTATCGACCCCGTAATCCGCGGCAGTCTGGGACAGATAGTCAAGAATATCGCCGCCCGGCGCGATATCCTTGGGCGCGGTCCAGGGGCGGAAACCGAAACCGAACGTGTACATATCGCTGTCAGACCGGACGCCGGGATAGCGGAACAGATCCCAGGTGCCGCCAATGGCGGCGCGGGCCTCCAGCACGGCGTAAGTGGCCCAGGGCGAGCGCCGGGTCAGATGACAACCCGCTCCGATGCCGGACAGACCGGCACCGACCACGATCACATCCAGATGTTCCATTGCGCGCCCTCGTGTTTTCGCACTGAAGGACACAGTGCCAAAAATATCCGGGCTTACCAGTCCTGATTTCGCAGGCGACGCAACGGAAACCTGTCCGCAAACGGTGTTTTCAGGCGGAAACCGCCCGCATGAACCGGTCGCGGATCACCACGGGATCCATGGTAATGACCGGCATTTTCGCATTGCCGCTGTCGCATTTGCACACGATCACCGTCATTTTCCGCGCCGCCAATGCCTCGGTCAGCACGCGGCCCGTGTCTTCGGCGCGGCATTCGATCACCCGTTCGCAACCACAGGCCTCGGCCACTTTCGCTAAGGAGGTTTTCTTGCCCGCATAGGTCGGTTGATCGCCGGTTGACCCGTATGACCCGTTGTCGATGATCAGCAGAATGTAATTGTCGGCGACATTGTTGGCGATGGTCGGCAAGGTGCCCAGATTGGTCAGGACCGAGCCGTCGCCGTCAATCACGATCACCGGTTTGGGTTGCGACAGGGCCAGTCCCAGACCGATGGACGAGGCCAGGCCCATCGTGCCCAGCATATAGAAATTGCTGGGCTGATCGTCGATCGCGTGCAGTTCCTGCGACGGAATACCGATATTGCAGACCACCAGCTGGTCGCGCAGGATCGGGGCGATTTCTTTCAGGATTTCAGAACGGATCATATCAATACCCTCCCCAGAAGGATGCATCGGTCAGGATGGCCACAGGTTTGTTGCACATGAAAGTGTATTTCAGGATCTTGTCCAACTCATCCACATCATCGCGTTTGTGAAAGTGATAGGTCGGGATGTTCAGTTGCGCCAACAGGGCCTTGGTGTGAACCGCCATTTCAACCTGACAGGCCACCGGTTCGCCCAGTTCGCCGCGATAGGAAATCAGCATCGGCAGGGGCATCCGGTAATATTGGATCAGGGTTGCCAGCGTGTTGATCGTCACGCCAAGGGCGGTGTTCTGCATGATGATCGCCGGGCGTTTGCCCCCCATGAAGGCCCCGGCGCACAGGCCCATCCCCTCGTCTTCCTTGTTGGAGGGAATATGAAAGATCCGGTCGTCCTGTTCGATGGCCTCGATCACGCCGGCCAGTTGCTTGCAGGGCACGGTGGTCACAAAGGAAATGTCGTTGGCGACAAAGTCGTTCAGTATCTTGGTGTTGATATCCACGGTTCGCGGGCTCCTGTTCGGCGCGCCTTGACGCGCCCGGCTTTGGCAAATTTGCGGGTTTCGGTCGGTCAGCTTTGTTCTTGGGGGTCTTGATAGGTTTCGGGGAAATATTTGGCCAGCCGTATGTCGGCGCTGCGGGCGTGGCCTTCCATACCCTCAAGCCGCGATATCCGGGCAGTGACTTCGGCCACCGGCCGCACACCCTCGCGGGTGCCGCGCTGCCAGGTGACCAGCTTCATGAACTTATGCACCGACAGCCCGCCGGTATAGGCGGCCGCCCCTGATGTGGGCAGCACGTGATTGGTGCCGCTGGCCTTGTCGCCAAAGGCCACGGTGGTTTCCTCGCCCAGAAACAGCGAGCCGTAACAGGTCAGCCGGTCCAGCCACCAGT
>JAURMY010000371.1 GCA_030830465.1 Alphaproteobacteria bacterium | reverse complement strand
GGGCAAGGTGCCATTTGCCGACGAGATAGGTGCCAAAGCCTTGTTTTCGCAAAAGTTCCGGCAACAGCGGCACATCGCTGCGCACAACGCCCCGACCGTTCGGAAACCCGGTATCGGTATCGGCAAGGCAGCGCACGCCGACATGGTGATGGTTTCTGCCGGTCAGGATCGAGGCCCGTGTCGGCGTACAAAGCGGCGTGACATGAAAGGAATTGAACCGCACGCCACGCGCGGCCAAAGCGTCGATATTTGGCGTCTTGATTTCCGAACCATAGCACCCAAAGTCGGCCCAACCGGTATCGTCAAAAAGGATCGTGACAATATTGGGCGGAATATCGTCGGGATGTTTGGGCCACCACGGAATCGACTCGGCGACTGTGCGGCCGATCTTGCCTGGAAACGTGGTCATACCTTCTTGTCCTTTCCGGCCTCACACCCCCCGTGTCACGGCCTTTGGCGTCTGTAAAAACCAGTATTTGCCACTTGAGGGCATGGCACCAATAGTTAAGAATGCAAGGGTCATTCCAATTGGTTATGGAGCCCCGATGCCGTTTGAGATTCCCAACCTCACCCTGTTGCGGCAGTTTCTGGTCACCGCCGAAGAGGGCGGCATTTCCAAGGCGGCGTCCCGGCTGCGGATTTCCCAACCCGCCCTTTCCAAGAATATTCACCGGCTGGAAGATCTGGTTGGGACCAAGCTTTTTGATCGGCATTCTTCAGGTTCATCCCTGACGGCGGCGGGGCAGCTGTTTTTTCAGCGGGCGCAGGTGATCGGGCTTGAATATCAGCATGCGCTGCAGGACATCCGCAATTCGATGGCTGATCAGTCCGCCACGATCTCGATCGGGGCCGGGCCGATCTGGTCGTCAACGGTGATGCCGTCGGTGATCGAGAAATTTCATACCATTCATCCGCAGTACAAGTTGCAGGTCCGAACCGGTTCGGGTGTTGATCTGACTGAAGATCTGCGGCTGGGCCGGATTGACATTTTTGCGGGCGCGCTGGTGCCCAGTGTCAGATTGCCCGGATTTGCCATGCGGCCGTTTGCCCAAAGCATGATGAGCGTGCTCAGTTCCAAAAACCATCCGCTGCAACAGCTTGGCGCGACCGCCAATCTGGCGGCGGTCGCGGCATATCCCTTCGTTGCCTTTTCGCCGTCAACAGAGGTGATTGACACCCTGTCCGCGTCCTTCAGGGCCAGCGGTGCCGCACCGCCGAAATTCACCGTTGAAACCAGTTCCCTTTTCTCATGCATCGAATTGGTCCGCTCAGGGCGATACCTGATTTACGAAACGGAAATGTTGATCGACAGCCGGATCGGCAAGGATCTGGTGATCGTTGAGGCGGCCATGGATATCTGGCCCTTCACGGTTGGCATCTCTTATCGCGAAGGGATGGACCGCGTTGCCCATATGCGCGTTTTGATGAGAATCATGGAAGAAACCCTGCAGGCGCTTGTCCCGTCGCGCCGTCCCGGCCGGATGCAAGATGCCGCGAAAACGCCGGGGCAGGCCTAGGTCGTTGGCCCAGTTTGGCCCGCCATAACCAAAAATCATGGCAAAATCCGACTTTACTATGGGGCGCCATCCGCGTTCTCAATTAGATTTGCCGAAATACTTACTGTCAACTTGGAGGAGCCCTGAAATGATGAATCGTCGTGATATTTTGTTGGCCGCACTTTCCAGCGCGGCACTTGTCCCTTTTGCCGGGCGGGCCCTGGCAGCAGGAACCCCGTTTAAAGCGGCGCTTGGATGGCTGCCGAACAATGCCTATGCAGGTGAGGTGATCGCCCTGACGAAAGGCTATTTCGCCGAGGCCGGTCTTGATGTCGAACTGATCCCGGGCGGCCCCTCTGCCAACCCGATACAGGACCTGATGGGCGGTGCCGCCGAAGTTGCCATCGGTTACGCACCGCAGATCATGTATTCGGTGGCCAAGGGTGTGCCGCTGAAATCCTTCGCCGCATCCTACCAAAAAGCGCCGCTGAGCTTTTATTCGCTGAAGGAAAAGAACATCAACAGCGTCGCCGACTGGAAGGGCAAGCGCGTTGGCGCCGCCCAATCCGGGGTGCCGCAGATCAAGGCCGTCCTGGCCCATAACGGCTTGGCCTTTGAGGATATCACCTTTGTTCAGGCCAATGTTCCGGCCCTGATGCAGGACCAGGTCGATCTGGTTGCGGCATGGCCGACCAACCTCGGTCAGATCAAGCCGATCCTCGAACATCCGGCCGGTTACAATGTGCAGTCGATCTGGGACAACGGCCTTCAGTTCCAGTCGAATTACTATATCGCCAGAAACGATGCCCTTGCCAGCAAGTCTGCGGAACTGGTCGCGTTCCTTCAGGCCGCAGACAAGGGATGGGCCTGGGTCGCCGACAATATCGACGAAGCCGCCGCGCTGTTGGCGGAATATGCACCCGCCCTGAACGCCGAAGCCGAGGCCGCCTCGCTGCGCGTCGCGATCCCGGAATATATCTATACGGATGAAACCAAGACCGCAGGGTTTGGCAACGTCTCGGCGGACCGGTGGCAGGCAACACTGGACACCTACACAAAACTTGGCGAAGTTCCAGCCATGAAGGCGTCGGACGTGCATGACGGCTCTATTCTTGCCGCCGCGAAACGAACAATGCGCTGAGGGGACCGACCGTGATGACCGCCGCGCGAAATTCGCAGACTGCCCGGCAACCTGCGATCAGCCTTCGGGACATCTCGGTCACCTTCGGTCAGGGCGCGAAGCGTATCGAGGCGATCGGGGATGTGTCCCTGGACATCGCCGAAGGTGAATTCGTCTCGTTGATTGGCCATTCAGGATGCGGCAAGTCCACGCTTTTGCGGGTTATTGCCGACATCCTGAAGCCAACCCAAGGCGAGGTTTCGATCTTCGGCTCGCCGCCATCCGAAGCAAGGCTGGCGCGGCAGTTTTCCATGGTCTTTCAGCAATCGGTGCTGATGCCATGGGCGACGGTGCTTGAGAATGTGCGCCTGCCATTTGAAGTCGGCCCCGCCTCTGGCGGGGGCGAAGACCCGATGGAGATATTGAAACTTGTCGAACTGGACGGGTTCGCCAATGCCTATCCTTCCGAACTTTCGGGCGGTATGCGCCAACGTGTGGCCATTGCCCGCGCGCTGGTCACCAAGCCGCGTGTGCTGTTGATGGATGAACCCTTCGGTGCGCTGGACGAACTGGTGCGCGACGCCCTGAACGTAGAGCTTTTGCGCATCTGGCGGCAAAGCGGCACGACCATTGTTTTCGTAACCCATTCCCTGCAAGAGGCGGCATTTCTGTCCCAGCGCGTCGTGGTGATGAGCCGCCGGCCAAGCCGCATTGGCGGGATTATTGACATTGATTTGCCCGAGACGCGGGACATCACCCTGAAAGATGCGCCTGAGCTTGGATCATATGTGGCAAAGCTTAGGGCAATGTTGGACGAAGGATAGACCGATGGCTTCAAGTGATGCGGATAGTGACCGAGCCGGCCAGCCGCCTTTCGGCCTGAGATTACCGAAAGAAGGGCCGCTGCGGGTCTTTATCATGGGATTTGCCGGCATGTTTTCCGTGCTGGCAGTCTGGCAGGGTTTGGTTGTTCTGCTGAATGTTCCGGTCTATCTGATGCCGTCGCCCGTTGCCGTCGCCGGTGCGGTGATTGAAGATTTCGGGCTTTTGGCATCCAGCGCAGTTCCGACAATCGCCGAAGCATTCCTTGGCTTCATTCTGGGCAACCTCATGGCCATTATTGTGGCCGTTGCCTTTGTCTATAATAAGCTGATCGAGGAAATGTATTATCCGGTCGCGATCCTGATCAAGACCATCCCGATTGTTGCAATCGCCCCGGTCTTGAAGATCATCCTTGGGAACGGGATTGAGCCAAAAGTCGTGGTTGCGGCGCTGATCTGCTTTTTCCCGACTCTGGTGAATGCGGTGCGCGGCTTTCGTTCGGTTTCGCCGCAATTGCTTGAATTGATGCATGTCCTGTCGGCATCGAAATTCGAAACCTTCCGGCGCGTGCGTGTATACGCCGCAATGCCCTATATCTTTTCGGCGCTCAAGATATCGGTGACCATGTGCGTTCTGGGCGCGATTGTCGCCGAATGGATCGGGTCGAATTCGGGCATCGGTTACCTGCTGTTGCAGAGCATGTATGACTTTAACACGCCGCGCCTGTTTGCCGCCATCATCACCGCCTCGGTGGTCGCGATTGCTGCTTTTGCGATCGTTTCCTGGGCTGAGACAGTGATCATCCGCTGGAACCCCGGCGAGTCCTTTTGATTTCCTGTCCCCTGTTCTTCCAGGGCTCGGGCGTTTTACGTCAGGCTGTGATGTGCCTGCCGGAGCCGCCAATCCATCTGATAAAAATATCAGGCGGGATTTAGCGTTTCATGGACTGAATGGATCTAAGGATTTCGTCCGGCCCGTTCACCCTTTGCGTGATCATTCCATCCACAAACAAATTCCGGAACCGCCTTTCATGGGCCGTAACCGCGATCACGGGCTTGCCGTTTGCAAAGGTGAAACCAATCTCGGCCGCGGTACCAGAGTCGATGTCCTGACCGGTTATCAGCGCGACGGTAAGATCCGCCCGTTTCAATGCCGTTAGATCGTTGTTGAAGATTTTATCTTTTGTGGCCTGGCTCATATCCGTGCCTTCCAGCTCGGATTCATCGATGCCGGATTGATCGCGATGCGGCAGAAAACAGTCGTAGCCATGACCTTCCAATTCTGCCGCTATCAGCTCAAGATAGGTTCTTTCATGCGCATTAAAGAGCGGCCCGGCGATATATATGTTCCTGATCATCAATCTTGACTCACATCCTTTGATTAAACCTGTTTGGTCCGGTTGTCCGTGGGACAAAGTTTCAAACAAACATACCTTTTTCTGATCGCGCGGTAAAAGGTTTTACCGTCCCGCCGCTTGATAACAATGAGCGCCGCTAACACTTTTTCGACCGCGTGGCGCATCCTGGCGGGCGTCAAAAATGCAACGCCAGCCAGCCAGCCAGACTTTTGCGATCCCCTGACGGTCCTGTTTGCCCGAAGCCGAGACACACGGTCTTTGCTGATCTGACGGAAATTTTGATCCTAACGGCATCAAGCGACGTAAACGCATCAACAGCGACTGCCAAGGCGGGCGGTTTCATGCGCGCGCGGTTAAATGAGGGGAAACATAAATGGCACACAGGATTGTCCTCATTCTTGGCAGCGCCCCTGATGCGCTGCGCTGCACGACCTGGCCCAAGCCGCCGAATGTGCAGATTGTCGCCATCAACAATGCCTGGCGGCTGAGACAGGATTTTGATTACGTGATCGCGCCGGATGACTTTCCGGTCGCGCGCAGACCAAACGCCCTGAACGCGGGCCAGACTTTTGTGGGGTCTGCGGATTATGTGCCGGAAAACAACCGGTTCGGTGGAATTTTTTATGCCGGTGGCACGATGGCCTTTACCGCCGGCTACTGGGCACTTTCCCGGCTCAAGCCAACGATAATGGCGTTTCTTGGCTGCGATATGGTCTATCCCCGGCAAGGAAAGACACATTTTTACGGGACCGGCAGCCCTGACCCGCTTCGCAAAGACCCAAGCCTGCGCAGCCTTGAGGCCAAGTCAGCGCGGCTGATGTTGCATGCAAGACTGCACGGATGTGCCTGTGTTCGGTTGTCCCGTGGGGACAGCCGGCTGGTATTTCCAAGCGTAGCTTTTGACGCGCTTCAGGATTTACCCCTGCATCCGCAACGAACGGCCAGCCCGCTGTTCGTCCAGGCGCAAAATCAAGAACGCCGCCTTGACCATTTTGCCCCCGATGGCCGCTATTGGAAGGTCACCAAAGACGTCGATGTCAATGCCCTTGACGCGATAGACCATCTGTGGCTGCGCGCTGCGGGCTAGGCTGAGGCCGGGTTAACAGGCCGATATCAGGTGATTTGCCGGTCGTTGAAGGGCGGTTGGCAGCCGGGAAAGTCCGCCTTTAAAGCGAATTGCGGTATACTTGATGCAAATTCAATCACCTAACGCGTTGAAATCTTTGATTTCAGGCAGCGTTTGGTGATCCAAGGTTAACGCAATTCGCGCTAGGTCGGCGCTTTCGGGACGGCGGCCTGTTCAAACTCAGCGACGGCGGCAACCGTGTTTGGATCGCTAAACAGATCGCGGGCGATGTTGGGCGCCAGGGTGAACAGACTGTGACCTTGTTCCGCAAGATCAAGCATCTGGTCCGTTGACCGCAGGGAGGCCACCAGGACCCGGCAACGGCTGTCCACCTGACGGGAGATGGCCAGCATCTGGCGCAGGGCCCTGGGCGCATCGATCCCCTTTTCGATCATTCGGCCATAATAGGGGGCGATATAGGCCGCGCCCAGAAGGCTGGCGGTGATCATCTGTTTTGCGTCGTAACAGGCGGTCATCAGGATCCTGCCGCCCAATTTGCGAATGGTGGGCGCGGCCCTGATGCCCTCGGCAGTCAGGGGAATCTTGACGACGGTTTCAATCCCCGCCTGCGCCCCCGCCTGATAGAACGCACCGGCCCAATCCTGATAGGTTTCGGCCGGACCGAACACCTGACCGTGCAATTCTGCGGCCCCAAGATCGCGGGCGCGGGCGGCCATTTGGGCCCAGTCAATATCCGGATAGGACAGGCCCGCCCGGTGGGCCAGCAGGGGATTGGTGGTGATGCCGTAAAACAGACCGCTGGGCATCAGGTCAGACCAGTCACTGACTTGTGCGGTATCAAGGTAAAGCTGCATCAGGTTTTGCCCTTAGGTCCGGTTGTGACAGACACGACCCTTAATTGGCGTTGACGTCAAGCAGGCGTGCGCGGGCAAAAACCGCCGATACAACCGTCGATCCCGCCAAAGCCACGGCACCAAGCACCAGGAACGGCGCGGCGATCTGCATGTCCAGCAGCCAAAGCGGCAGGATCATGGCCGCGAACATGGCCGCAAGCAGCAGGCTTAGGGTTTTTGTGGTTCGAAAGACCGTAACGCCCGCCAGCAGAACCAGAACCAGATACAGCGCGGATGGCAGCGAAGTCGAAGCCGCCAGGTCCTGCATGGCCTGAATATCGGCAGGCGTCAAAAGCCGTGATGTCTGGCCCGGTGCCAGTGCCACGCCGGTTGCCTGCAAGGACAAGGCAGCGAAATGTTCAAGC
>JAURMY010000370.1 GCA_030830465.1 Alphaproteobacteria bacterium | reverse complement strand
GGATGGGATAGCGTTTATAGGCGAATGCAATTGAATCCTCGATCTTGTCGAGGTTGTCCGGCAGCAATTCATGGCCGAAATCGGCAGGGGTTCCGTCCACCGCCCAGGGCTTGCAGGGCTGTTCATAAAACCCGATACACAGCCCCCGGCCTTCCTGGCGCAGATAGCTTTCGCCGCCCGGATCCATCACATGCGGATGTTCAACCGACCGGTTGTAGATTTCCGGCAGGTCTTCGGTGACGATATACTGGTGCTCCATCGGGTGCAGCGGGAAATAGACCCCGGCCAGCGCCCCGACCTCGCGCGCCCACAACCCGCCGGCATTGACCACATGCTCGGCGTGGATCGTGCCCAGTTCGGTGACCACGTCCCAGGTGCCGTCCGGCCGCTGATTGGTTTCCTTGACCGGGTTGCGCAAAACGATCTCGGCCCCCGCCATGCGCGCCGCCTTGGCATAGGCATGGGTGGTGCCCGATGGGTCCAGATGCCCGTCCAAAGGATCGTAAAGCCCGCCGACAATGCCTTTGATATTGGTGATCGGCGCCAGTTTCAGGATTTCCTCGGGCGTTACGATTTCCGTTTCCAGCCCCATGAACCGGTGCTTGGCGCGCTCGGCCTTGAACATGTCCAGCCGCTCGGGCGTGTCCGCCAAAGTGACGCCGCCAACATGGTGCAATCCGCAGGACATGCCGGTGATTTCCTCAAGCTCCTTGTAAAGCCGGATCGTATAACCCTGTAACGCCGCCATATTCGTGTCGCCGTTCAGCGTGTGAAATCCGCCCGCCGCATGCCAGGTTGACCCGGATGTCAGTTCGGACCGCTCCACCAGCATCACATCCGACCAGCCCAGTTTGGTCAGGTGGTAAAGGACGGAACAGCCGACGACGCCGCCGCCGATCACGACGACACGGGTGGTGGTTTTCATTTCAGGTCTCCAAGGCAAACGATGGGTTTGGTCAAACATGCCGACAGGTTCGGGGCGGTGCAAGTCGGGAAACGACCTGTCACTGGCGCACTTTGCCCTTCGATCCGGTCTGGTGTCGCGAAAGCGGCGGCAGGCATCCCGCCCAAAGGTGAAACGGCGCGACACCGTCTTGGTGCCGCGCCGTTCTTAGGCGGTTGAATTTCAGGGACGCTTAGCCGGCTTTCTCGGGTATTAGGCCCTTTGGACTGAACCTGAGCACCAGCAACAGGATAACCCCCATGGTGATCAGGCGCATATGCTGTGAACTGTCGATCAGGTGCTGTTTGATGATGCTGGCATCATCCATGCCCGAAGTCAGAACCGCCAGAATATAGTTGCCCAGCGGTTCAACCTCGACATAAAGGAACCAGATCAGGAAACCGCCCAGAACCGAACCCCAGTTGTTGCCCGATCCGCCAACCACGACCATCACCCAGATCAAGAAGGTGAAGCGCAGCGGCTGATAGGTGCCCGGCGTCAGCAGCCCGTCCATTGAGGTCAGCATCGCGCCTGCGATACCACAAACAGCCGACCCAAGAATAAACACCTGCAAATGCCGGCGGGTCACGTCTTTGCCCATCGCCTCGGCGGCTTCCTCATTGTCGCGGATCGCGCGCATCATCCGGCCCCAGGGCGATTTCAACGCCATTTCCGACATCCACATGATCGCGCCCAGCACGATCAGGAACAGCAGGGCGTAAAGCAGTTTCACATAGAAAGACGACGCATCGACCGCTGTCAGACCAAAATAATCCGCCCAGGCCAAAAACCCGGGATCGGCCTGCAGGTCAACCTCGTATGGCACCGGCCAGGGGCGGGGAATGCCGTTCACGTTTTTCACGCCGCGGGTCAGCCAGTCTTCGTTCTTGATCACCGCAACGATGATTTCCGCGATCCCAAGCGTGGCAATCGCCAAATAGTCCGACCGCAGACCAAGCGAGACTTTACCGATCACCCAGGCAGCCCCGGCTGCCAGCAACCCGCCGACGCCCCAGCCAACCAGAACCGGCAGGCCCATACCGCCCAGATAGCCGGCGCTGGCTGCGTTGACGCTTTCAATGGCTTTGACCGCCGGATCAAACACCGCGCGGAACAGGAAAAAGCCGCCCACCAGCAATACGATCATCGCGATGGCGCGGTTGCGCCCCGGCGTCATGCGTTTGTAAACTTGGATGGCGGCCACGATCACCCCGACCGCGATCAACAAAGCGCCGATCACGCCCAGCCCGCCGCCCGGCCAGCTTTCCTTGACCGGCGGCATCGAGGTGACCACGGCGGCAACCCCGCCAAGGGCCACGAAACCCATGGTGCCGGTCGAAAACAACCCGGCATAGCCCCACTGGATATTGACCCCAAGCGCCATGATCGCCGAGATCAGGCTCAGGTTCAAAAGGCCGAAGGCGACGGTCCAGCTTTGGATGAAGCCGACGCTGATCATCAGCGCCCCCATCACGGCGAATAAGGCGATGTTGCGATAGTTCATACGGATTGCCCCTTGAATATTCCTGTGGGCCGGAACAGCAGCACAAGGATGAGGATCCCGAAGGATACGGCGAACTTGTAATCGGTCGACAGAAGCTGAACCAAAGTATCCGGCGCCAGATTTTCCGGCAGCAGATAGCCCAGCACCCGCTTGAACGCATAGGTCACGCCGATTTCAGAAAAGGCGATGACAAAGCCGCCGACGATCGCGCCCAAAGGATTGCCAAACCCGCCAACAATCGCCGACGCGAACATCGGCAGCAGCAGTTGGAAGAAGGTGAACGGCTTATAGCTTTTATCCAGCCCGTAAAGCGTGGCGGCGATCGTGGTCAGAATGGCGACCAGGATCCACACGATCATCACCACCCGTTCCGGGTTGATGCCCGACAGCAGGGCCAGATCCTCATTGTCGGAAAAGGCCCGCATGGATTTGCCGGTGCGGGTGTTGTTCAGAAACCAAAACAGCGCGTAAACCACGATCATGGCGGTGACGACCGTAATCACCTGACTGCCGCGCAGCGCCAAACCCTCGTTCAGACCCGTGGCCCTGATGAAGTCACCGGCGGTAAAGATATAGCGCGCGCCGTCCGCAAAAGGCTGATCGTTGGGGCCGATGATGAACCGCACCAGCCCGTTCATGATAAAGGTCACCCCCAAGGAGGCCATCACCAGAATGATCGGCACGGCCTTTTGTTTTCGGTAAAACCGGTAGATCAGCCGGTCGGTCCCCAGCAGGAACAAGGCGGTCACCGCAATCCCGACCGGCAGGGCCAGAAGGGCGGTGGGCAAAGGCGCAATCGAGACCCCGGCGGATTGCAGCCACCAGGTGGTCAGGATCACGACCATGCCGCCAAAGGCCATTGTGTCGCCATGGGCAAAGTTCGAGAACCTGAGGATCCCGTAGATCAGGGTGATCCCCAGCGCCCCCAGTGCCAGTTGGCTGCCATAGGCGATGCCGGGCACCAGCACATAGTTGGCCAAAACCACGAATGCGTTCAGAAAATCGGCCATGGCTCAGCCCCCCAGGAATGATTTGCGGACTTCAGGATCGGCCAGCAGGGCGGCACCTGTGTCGGTAAAGCGGTTTTCACCCTGGACCAGCACATAGCCCTTGTCGGCAATCGCCAAAGCCTGACGCGCGTTCTGTTCCACCATCAGGATGCAGATGCCGGTGCGGGCCACCTCGATGATCCGGTCAAACAATTCGTCCATCACGATGGGCGACACGCCCGCCGTTGGTTCATCCAGCATCAGAACCTTGGGCTGGGTCATCAGGGCACGGCCCACGGCCACCTGCTGGCGCTGACCGCCGGACAGTTCCCCCGCCGCCTGACGGCGCTTGTCCTTCAGGATCGGAAACAGGTCATAGACCTGCGCCATCGTCGTCTTGATATCGTCCCGCCGCAGGAACGCCCCCATTTCAAG
>JAURMY010000369.1 GCA_030830465.1 Alphaproteobacteria bacterium | reverse complement strand
CACACCAAATACGCCTTGCCCGCCTATTATGTGATCGCGCCGGCCGAGGCGTCGTCAAACCTCGCCCGTTATGACGGGGTGCGCTACGGCCACCGCGCGAAACTTGGCAAGGGTGACGGCATCACCCAGATGTACGAAAAAACCCGCGCCGAGGGTTTCGGGCACGAAGTGCAGCGGCGGGTAATGATCGGGGCCTATGTCCTGTCCGCCGGTTTTTACGACGCCTATTACCGCCGTGCTCAGCGGGTCCGCACCCTGATCAAACGCGACTTTGAGACGGTTTTTGCCGCCGGCGTCGATGCGATCCTGACACCGGCCACACCGTCGGCGGCCTTTGGTCTGGGGGAAATGGCGGATGCCGATCCGGTCCAGATGTACCTGAACGACGTGTTCACGGTCACGGTCAACCTTGCCGGATTGCCGGGGATTTCGGTCCCGGCCGGCCTTGACAAGGACGGTTTGCCATTGGGGCTGCAATTGATCGGCCGCCCCTGGGAAGAGGCTGATTTGCTGAATTCCGCCTATGCGCTGGAGCGCGCGGCCGGGTTTGTTTCAAAACCCGGTAAATGGTGGTAAGAGACTGATAATTCGATCACAAACCCGAGGGAAACGATGCGCCTGCTGATTTCTGTTCTGGCCCTGATGGCTTTGGCCGCCTGTCAGTCCACGGTGTCTGATACCGCGGTTGACACCGAACTGGCCGTTGATGCGACGGCAGCGGAAACAGATGCGGCCGCAACCGGCGAGGAGATCACGGTTGTCATCGACAACAACAACCCGACGATTTCAAACACGCAGGATTTCGCCGCCCAGAAAGAAAAAGAATCGATTGAAAGCGACAAGGCCCGGTTGAAGGCGCAGCGCGAAAAGTTCGTGGCCATCGCCCCGACGGCTTTGCCGACCCGCGGCAAATCGGTCAATGTTGCGGAATATGCGCTTAAGACCACCAACAAGGTGGGGGAAAAGCTCTATAAACGGTATAACCCTTTGGGCGGTGTTGTCGCTTCGCAAACTTGCAAGAAATACCGCCTGCCGGATGAGGCGCAGGAAGCGTTTCTCAGCAGTGGCGGGCCAAGCCGCGACCCCGGTAATCTGGACCCGGACGGGGACGGTTTTGCCTGTGACTGGTCGCCGGAAACTTACCGCAAACTGTTGAAATAAGGCGGGTGCGACGGTGACGGTCCTGAAACATCCGTCACCCAATTTCGGCCCGCGCCGGCATGGCGGCCTGCCGGACATGGTGGTGCTGCATCACACGGCAATGACCAGTGCGCCCGCTGCCATCGAGCGGCTGTGCGACCCCGCCGCCGAGGTCTCTGCCCATTATGTGATCGCGCTGGACGGGGCGGTGACCCGGCTGGTGGATGAAACTGCGCGGGCCTGGCATGCGGGTGCGGGGCGCTGGGGAAACGTCACGGATGTCAATTCCCATTCGATCGGGATTGAGCTGGACAATGCCGGGCCGCTGAACGCTGCACCGCCCTTTCCACAACCGCAAATGGCGGCCTTGGACGCCCTGCTTGCGGAAGTTCTTTCAAGGTGGTCCATCGCGCCAGAACGGGTGATCGCGCATTCCGATATGGCGCCTTTGCGCAAATCCGATCCCGGTCCGGCCTTTGACTGGCAAAGGCTGGCGCGGCAGGGCCTGTCGGTCTGGCCGGGGATGGGCCTGCCGGGTGAATTTCTGGTGGATGCAAATCTGTTTGGCTATGACATTGATTTCGGCCTTGAAGCGGTGCTGACGGCGTTTCGGATGCGCTTCAGACCCGGCGCCAGCGGCCCGCTTTCAGATACCGACCGCGCCCTGATGCGCGATCTGGCCCATCGCTTTCCCGTTGACCGGACCATCGGCACGGCCTAAGTGCGGTCTGCGCGGATGGCTGGATGGCCGCGCGTGCCGCAAGGCATGCGAGGAAAGTCCGGACTCCATGAAGCAGCGGCGCCGGGTAACGCCCGGCCGGGGCAACCCGAGGGAAAGCGCCACAGAGAACAGACTACCCCGCTTGCGGGGCAAAGGTGAAAAGGTGGGGTAAGAGCCCACCGGGGGGCTGGCAACAGTCCTCGCATGGCAAGCCCCGCCGGGAGCAATGCCGAATAGGGACATCATGGCGGGTTGATCTGCAAGGATATCACCGCCGGGCCGCTTCTGCCCAGATGTCCGGGTAGGCAGCTAGATCCCCTGTGCAAACAGGGGGCCAGAGGAATGGTCATCCAGCAGGGCGCAAGCCCTGCGGACAGAATCCGGCTTACAGGCCATCCGCGCATCTTCTGGTTGTTAGGCGGTCAGGCGGCTTCGGCCATTTTCCTGGTCTTTGGTTTTCGAATTGCTTTTGCGCGCTTAAGCGCGGATTCTGCGGCTATGTCTGGCCCCGTCCCCAAAGATTCGATGCCACCGCCGGTCACCTTTTCCGAGCTGTTCCGTACGTTTCTGAAGATCGGTCTTTTGTCTTTTGGCGGACCGGCGGGGCAGATTGCCACGATGCACCGCATTCTGGTGGATGAGCAGGGCTGGCTGGAAGAACAGGAATTTCTGACGGCTTTAAGCTTTTGCATGTTGCTGCCCGGCCCCGAAGCCATGCAGTTGGCCACTTATTCCGGCTGGCGGCTACGCGGCGTTGGAGGCGGATTATTGGCCGGGTTGCTGTTTGTCATCCCCGGCGCGATCGTCATTCTTGCCCTGGCCATGCTCTACACCACATATGGCGCGGTTGATTGGGTTGGCGCTGTTTTTCTGGGCGTCAAATCCGCGGTTGTGGTGATTGTCATCGAGGCCCTTTTGAAGGTGGCCAATCGGGCCTTGAAGCGCCGGGATCACAGGTGCATCGCGGCACTGGCCTTTGTGGCGATCTTTTTCCTTGATGCGCCGTTTCCGTTATTGGTGGGCCTGGCTGCGCTTTATGGCTTTTTCACCGGCAGCGCGCCTGACCCGTCGCCGGTGCCCGGGGCCAAGATCAGCACGGCGCGCAGCCTGCGGACGGTCGCGATCTGGTTGGCGGTCTGGTGGGCGCCATTGGCGGCTCTGGCGGTCACTATGCCCGGCAGCATCCTGATCCCGGTCGGACTGTTCTTCGCCAAGCTGGCGGTGGTCACCTTTGGCGGCGCTTACGCCGTGCTGGCCTATATGGCGCAACAGGTGGTCGGGGTTTACCATTGGCTGGACGCGGGTCAGATGATCGACGGTCTGGGACTGGCGGAAACCACGCCTGGGCCATTGATTTTGGTGACCGAGTTTGTCGGCTATCTTGCCGGTTTCAGGCAGGGCGGTATCGGGTTGGGGATTGCGGCGGCGGTCCTGACCCTGTGGATGACCTTTTCCCCCTGTTTTTTGTGGATATTCGCCGGTGCCCCCTATGTCAGCCGCCTGTCCGGTCAGCCGCGTTTGCGCAACGCGCTGGCGGCGGTGACCGCAACGGTTGTTGGGGTCATTCTGAACCTGACCCTGTGGTTTGCACTGCATGTCCTGTTTGGCGAGGTCGCGCGGATGCAGGCGGGTTGGCTGGTGCTTTGGCGGCCTGATATCGCCACATGGAACCCGGTTGCTTTTGCGCTGACCGGCCTTGCAGCCTTGCTTTTGCTCCGGCTTCATATGGGGCTTGGCAGGGTGCTGGCGATCTCGGCCGTGGCCGGTTGGCTGGTGTCTGCGATTACTTGAACTCTTGCTTGCCTTTGCGGTTGACTCGGGGGCCAGACGCGTTAAAAGGCGGGCTTCAGATTCATGGGTGGCGCGCGCCGCCCGGCGGGACACCGCGACAGGAGACAGACTATGGCGAAGCCGACCACGATTAAGATCCGCCTGAATTCCACCGCGGATACCGGCCACTTTTATGTGACCAAGAAAAACGCACGCACCATGACCGAAAAGATGTCGGTCAAGAAATATGACCCGGTTGTGCGCAAGCATGTCGAATACAAAGAAGGCAAGATCAAGTAAGATCGCCTTTACAGAAGTTCTGGTCGGCCGCGCCCCTCAAGGCGCGGCCTTTTTTTGTTTTGAACGTCATTCCAGCATGGCGATGACGTTTCCGCGTTTATGTCCGGTGTCGACATAGCGGTGTGCGTCAACGATCTGGGCCAGTGGATAGTGCCGGTCGAGCACTGTCTTGATCGCCTTGCTTTGGACCAAATGCAGGACCTCGGCAAGCAAACCGCGCAATTCCGCCGGTGGCAGCAGGCCGGTGGCCGAAAATTTCGCCTTTTTGCGACCTGCAAGGGATGTTCGCAACATGGCGCAAAGCGTTTGCAGTGTCAGGACCGGCGACAGATAGACGCCGTCCCGTGTCAGGACCTTCTTGCAGGCGTCAAAACTGCTGACCCCGACCGTGTCAAACACCACGTCAAATTGCTGCGGGCTGCGGGTGAAATCCTCTGCTGTATAGTCAATCACCCGGTCAGCCCCCAGCTCCATCACCAATGAGCGATTGCGCCCGCTGCAAACAGCGGTCACATCGGCACCGATCCGGTGGGCGATCTGCACCGCCGCCGTCCCGATACCGCCGGATGCGCCGATAATCAGGATCTTCTGCCCTGATTTAAGGTGGCTTACGACGGTCAGAAAGTTCATCGCAGTCATTGCCCCGTCGGCAAGGGGGGCGGCCTCGTCGTAGCGCACGTTTTCAGGCAGCACCGCAAAGGCGCTGTCTTGGGACACCAGAACATATTCGGCGCAGGCGCCGAATTTCAGCCCGCTTTCGCCGCACACCCGGTCGCCGGGCTGAACGCGGCTGACATTGGCGCCGGTTTCAGCGACCACTCCGGCATAACCGGTGCCGATCACCGAATGTTTCGGCCGCCGCAGCCCCAGAAACAGCCGGGCAAATCTTGGCACGCCACGCCGCATCATCGTGTCGGCCATGGAAACCGGGGTTGCCATCACTTTGACCAGAACGTCGTTCGGGCCGCATTCCGGGCGCGGCAGGTCTTGAATCTGCAAGAATTCAGGTCCGCCATATCTTGTGCAAACAGTCGCTTTCATCGGGTATCTCCTATGGTTCAATTCATCCTGTCAGCGAGATATGAGATTTGCGATCAAAACGAAATTGACCATATTTTCGATTCTGATATGCATATTTGCATGGATTGGAGATCGGTGAAATTCGACTGGAACCGCGCGCGGGCCTTTTTGGTGACGGCGGAAGAAGGATCGCTTTCGGCGGCGGCGCGCGCCCTTGGTGTGGCCCAGCCCACTTTGGGCCGGCAGGTCGATGCGCTGGAAACCGAGTTGGGGGTGGTTCTGTTTGAACGTCTCGGGCGCGGTCTGAGCCTGACCCCGGCCGGGCACGGATTGTTGGAACATGTTCGGGCCATGGGGCAGGCGGCCAATGATCTTTCGCTTGCGGCCCTTGGACAGACGCAGGATGTCAAAGGCGTTGTCAGTATCGCTGCCAGTGAAGTTTACGCGGCCTTCCTGTTGCCAAAGATCCTTGCGCGCCTGCGTGCCGAACATCCCGGAGTCGGCTTGCGTATCGTCGCGTCAAGCGCGACCAGCGATTTGCGCCGCCACGAGGCCGACATCGCCATTCGCAACTTTCGTCCCAAGGAACCTGATCTGATCGCCCGCAAGATCCGGGATGTTCCGGCGCGTCTTTATGCCTCGCCGGCTTACCTGGAAAGGATCGGCCGCCCGCAAACGCCGGAAGACCTGCACAGGGCCGAGTTCATCGATATTGATGACCGCCATTCGTTGATGCATGGGCTGAATGCCCGGGGGCTGAACCTGACGCCCGAGAATTTTCCGATCATGACCGAAAGCTATCTGGTCATGTGGGACTATGTGCGCGCCGGTCTGGGGATCGGTATTCTGGACGGCAATATCGGCGATGCCGATCCGCTGGTTGAACGGGCTTTGCCCGACTTTGATCCGCTGGTTTTTCCGATTTGGCTGGTGGCGCATCGGGATCTGGTGACCAGTCGGCGCATCAGGGTGGTTTTTGATGCCCTGGCCACCGCACTGGCCGGGCCTTCGGTTCAATAAATCACGGCCGCCGCAAGCCAGACCATGGCCGCAATCTGTGCCACCATCGTCAGCACGACACCGACCGGGCGTAACTGAAACGGCGCGCCGGCGACAAAAAACTGGATCGCGTGAAAGGTGCGTCCGACCGTCAGACAGGTCACGATCACCCATAACAGGCCGTTGGGCGCACCCTGTACTTCGGCCAGCGCCAGAAGCACCAGGCT
>JAURMY010000368.1 GCA_030830465.1 Alphaproteobacteria bacterium | reverse complement strand
GGCGCAAGATGCAGGAAAAGAAAGAGGGCTTTTCCCGCCTGTCCGATATTTACGGCTTTCGGATCATCACCCAGGACATCCGCGATTGCTACATCGTTCTGGGGGCGATCCATCAGCGCTGGAAATCGGTGCCGGGCCGGTTCAAGGACTATATCAGCCAGCCGAAAAGCAACGGCTACCGCTCTATTCACACCACGGTTTCGGGCCGCGACGGCAAGCGCGTTGAAGTGCAAATTCGCACCCGCCAGATGCACGAGGTGGCCGAAGCCGGTGTCGCCGCGCACTGGTCCTATAAGGATGGCGAGCGGGCGGAAAACCCGTTTGCAGTCGATCCGGTCACCTGGCTTGCCAATCTGACCGAACGGTTTGAAGGCTCCGACGACCATGACGAATTCATGGAACACGTGAAGCTTGAGATGTTCTCGGATCAGGTGTTCTGTTTCACCCCGAAGGGCGAGGTTGTGAAACTGCCGCGCGGGGCGACGCCGATTGACTTTGGGTTTGCGATCCACACCCGGATCGGGTCGCGCTGTGTCGGGGCCAAGGTGGACGGCTTGCGGGTGCCGCTCTGGACAAGGCTGCGCAACGGGCAGTCGGTTGAGATCATCACCGCGGAAGGTCAGTCACCACAGTCCACCTGGATGGATATTGCCGTGACCGGGCGCGCCAAAACCGCGATCCGGCGCAGCCTGCGCGAGGAGCGCCGCGGCGGGGCGATGCGGCTGGGGCGCGAACTGGCGCGGGTTGCGTTTGACCATGTCGGCAAGCGGGTATCGGACAAGGCGCTGGCCACAGCGGCCAAGCAGATGGGCGTGTCGGGACTTGACGACCTGCTGGTGATGCTGGGCAGCGCCGAGATCACCGGCCACGATGTCATTTCGATCCTATATCCGGAACTTCAGCGCGAATCTTCCGGCGAAACGATCAAGCCCGCCCGCGCGGTGGTCGGGCTGGGCGCGGGGCAGACCGCCACGCCGGCAATCTGCTGTCAGCCGGTGCCGGGTGAGCGGATCATTGGCATCACCTATCGCGGCAAGGGTGTTCAGGTTCACAGCATCGACTGCGCCGCGCTGATCGAATTTGAGGATCAGCCGGATCGCTGGATCGACCTGCGCTGGACCGAGGGCAATCATGCCGCCGTGCATGTGGTGACGCTTGAAATCACGCTGGCCAACGGGGCCGGGGCCCTGGGGCGCATCTGCACCCTGATCGGTGAGCAGAACGCCAATATTTCCGACATGCAGTTCACGGATAAAAAGCCGGATTTCTACAAGATGCTGGTCGATATTCAGGTGCGCGACATTGCCCATCTGCACAATGTCCTGACAGCGGTTGAGGCCGACAGCGACGTGGCACAGATTTCGCGGCTTCGGCGGGATGTCGCGCGTTAGGGTCTTATCGGCAATCTGCCTCGAAAAATGTCGTTGTGTTCATCCTTCGACCATGGAACAGAGTATCCAAGATCGGGTGCGAAGATGGTTTTCAAACGGCGCGATAAGCCGGGGGTCCGGCAATGGATTGCCGAAGCGTTTTATCCGCGCGGCGGCTGGCGGCGCGCGGGCAGTTATGTCTGGCACCGGTTGCGCCGTCTGCCCGACACCCCTCATAAGATCGCACGCGGCATCGCGGTTGGGGTTTTCATCAGTTTCACGCCGTTTTTCGGTTTTCATCTGTTCCTTGCCGCCGGTCTGGCCCTGCTGATCCGGGGCAATGTTGTCGCGGCACTGTTGGCGACATTTGTGGGCAATCCTCTGACTTTTCCCCTGATTGCCGGCGGCAGCCTGTCACTGGGCCATAAGATCTTGGGTCGCGGCACCGATCCCGCGGCGCAAAAATCGGTACTGAACCTGTTTGGCAAGGCCTCGGCGGATTTGTGGCACCATTTCAAGGCCCTGTTTGGCGGGGCCGATGTGGATTGGTCGGGCCTGATCGCGTTTTTTCACCATGTCTTTGTGCCCTATCTGGTGGGCGGTCTGGTGCCGGGCCTGATCGGCGCCATCGTTTGTTACGTTTTATCGCTACAGGTGATTTCCGCCTATCAGAAAAGCCGCCGGATGCGTTTGCTGGCGCGCTGGAAAGACCGCCGGGCCAGAAAACAAGACCGCAACTGATCCTGAAAGCGCGGTTTCGCAGGGCGGGTATTGGCGCTAGGGTCGTGGGGCGAATCATGATTTCGGACTGACCTATGACCACCACCTTGACAAAGCCACTGGGCCGCTTGCGGCTGGGTGTGAATATTGACCATGTCGCCACTGTCAGAAACGCCCGGGGCTCGGCCTATCCTGACCCGGTGCGGGCGGCGCTGCTGGCGCAGGAAGCCGGGGCCGACGGCATCACGGCGCATCTGCGCGAAGACCGCCGCCATATCGCAGACCGGGATATCGAAAAGCTGATGGAGCGCCTGACGGTGCCGTTGAATTTCGAAATGGCGGCCACCGAGGAGATGCAGAAAATCGCGCTGCGCCACACGCCACATGCGGTGTGCATCGTCCCGGAAAAGCGCGAGGAACGCACCACCGAAGGCGGGCTTGAAGTCGCACGCGAGGAAAACCGGCTGGCGCATTTCATTGCGCCTTTGCGGGATGCGGGTTGCCGTGTGTCGATCTTTATTGCCGCCGATCAACGCCAGATCGAAGCGGCGGCGCGGATTGGCGCGCCCGTGGTCGAACTGCACACGGGTGCCTATTGTGACGCCCATGCCGAGGGTCATCTGGCCGATCGCGACCGGGAGTTCGCCCGCCTGAAAGAGATGGCCGCTTTTGCCCATTCCCTGGGCCTTGAGGTCCATGCTGGCCATGGCCTGACCTTTGATACAGTCAAGCCGATTGCGGCCTTCCCCGAAGTGATGGAACTGAACATCGGGCATTTCCTGATCGGCGAGGCGATCTATGTGGGCCTGCCCGCAGCGATGACCGAGATGCGCCGCCTGATGGACGAGGCCCGTGCCGACGCCTTTGGCAAAGGCGTGCAATGACATACCTTCCGGCAATCGCTTTGGCCCTGTTGGCCGCAACACCGGTTGCGGCACAGACGGTCAACGACTGCGACAGTATCGCCTCGGCCGCCAATCTTGTGATGCCGTGGGAGGATAACAGCCGCGATTTTGCCAAGGGGGCGATACGGATTGCCTTGCTGGATACCTATGAACCGGCCTGTTGTTCCTTTCACCTGTTGGTGATTTCACCGGATCCCGAATTCGGGCTGGCCTGCCATGTGATTTCGGCGGGGCCGGGACAGGGGTGGCTGTCGGTCCGCTACAAGGATCTTACGGCCGGTTATGATCCGGCAAAGGGCCTTTTGGTGCCGGTTGAGGCTGCGACCTATGATCCCGAAACCGGTGCTGCAAAAGCCGTGAAAACCCGCTTTGGCATCCGGATCAATCAGGGCACCGGTTCGGTCACGCTGGAATGAGCCGCGCCCGCCCCCGAAACCGGAAAGCATCGCGGCGGAGGCTGCAATGATTTTGGGCGTGGGGACGGATCTTTGCAATATCGAGAGGATTGAGCGCACATTGGAGCGTTTTGGCGACCGGTTCCGCAACCGTGTCTTCACCGAGGTT
>JAURMY010000367.1 GCA_030830465.1 Alphaproteobacteria bacterium | reverse complement strand
TCTGGATGGCAATGCCATCGCCGAACAGGTGATGGGCGACAGCGTTTTCGCCAATGTCATTCTGCTTGGGCTTGCCTGGCAATCCGGTCTGGTTCCGGTGAGCGAACCGGCGCTGCGGCAGGCGATCACGCTGAACGGGGTCGCGGTGGCGGAAAATCTGCGCGCCTTTGATCTGGGACGTGTGCTGGCGGTCGATCCTGATGCCGTTACAGCCCCGCCAAGCCTGCAGCCCGAGCTTTCGGCCAATGCGGTGACAGACAGAAACGCAACTCTGCTGCGCGCCTATCAGAACGACACCTATGCACAAAGATACCGGACCACACTGGCGGATTTCCGCGCCGCCCTGCCCGCAGATCAGGCCGAGGCTTTCACGGCAATGGCCGCAACCACCCTGTTCCAACTGATGTATGTGAAAGACGAATACGAGGTCGCGCGTTTGCATCTGCATCAGGATTTCACGCAGATGCTGGCCGCAGAGTTTGCGCCCGGATTTCGGCTGATCCACCATCTGGCGCCGCCGTTCATACCGGCAAAACCCGATGCCCGCGGCAGGCCGGTGAAACGCGCGTTCGGCCCGTGGATTCGCCCGGCGTTCCGCCTGCTGGCAGGGCTGCGCAAACTCAGGGGCGGCTTGTTTGACCCGTTTGGCTATGCCCGCGAACGGCGGCAGGAACGCGCTTTGATCGGTTGGTATGAAGGGATTCTGGCCCGTCTGCCCGCGCAACTGGGCGCACTTGAACCCAAGGCGGCGCAGCAGATTCTGACCTTGCCACAGGACATCCGCGGATACGGACCGGTGCGGGCCAAGGCCGCGCGCATTTGCGTTGATAGGGTTGCGGACCTGATGCCCGCGCATTGAACCCGGACAGAGTTACCTGTCCTTCACCGTCCGAAACCCCACATGGGCGGTGCTGAAATCCGGCTCCAGGCTTTCGCGGGCGGCGGCGCGAAAGCGGCGGCAATAGCTGTCGGAGCACAAGAACGACCCGCCCTTGATGGTGAATTGCGGGCTGCCGTCACCAAAGGGCGTTTCGGTCCATTCCCAGGCGTTGCCGATCATATCATAGGTGCCGATCCGGCTGACCGGGTAACAGCCGACCGGTGCCAGACCGCGAAAACCGTCCTCAAGCGTGTTGATCACCGGAAACAGACCATTCCAGATATTGGCCAAAGGGCGGCCATCCGCAGCGACCGCTCCGGACAGGGGATTGTCAGGATCAGCCAGCCCCAGACTGGCTGCATATTCCCACTCAACCTCGCTGGGCAGGCGCGCACCGGCCCATCTGGCATAGGCCCGCGCATCAATCAGGCTGACATGGACCACCGGAAAGGCCCCCATGCCTTTGGTATCGGAACCCTCGCCCGCCGGGGTCCGCCAGGTCGCCGAAGGATCAAGTTTCCACCAGGTCAACAGGTCCCGGGGCGTTGCGGTTTGCACGAATTGCGCCGAGCCGCCGTTGATTTCCGCCTCGGTCACATAGCCGGTTTCGGCCACGAATGCGGCAAACTGATCATTGGTCACTTCGCTCCGGTCGATCAGAAATCCGGCCACGTGCAGCTTTACCGGTTGCCCCTCCTCGGAATAAACCGCGCCCGCGCCTTTGATGAAACTGCCTTCGGGAACGCGGACATAGCGGCCGGATTGGTCGCGGGTGTTCAAACAGACAGGCCCTGACAGCGAGGTCTGCTTGGGCAAAAACAGCGTCGCGCCCAAAGCTGCGACAATTGCGATACTTATAGCGACTGTCAGACCGGTAGAAACACGCATCTGGGATATTTTATTCCACTATAACAGGCTGTTGCAGTCAAGAATCGGGGGATCAGACGCAAATGTTCACCGCCCTGAAAACGCACCCGGATGTTCACCTTAATACGCTTAACCAATAGCCAATGCAAAAAACCATTTTGAACGGCCACCGAATATGTGAAATGTCACCGGATAAAAGGAGGCCGTCCATGCAATTTCATCTGAACGGATTTCACCCCGGCGATCCCGACATCAAGACCCAGCCATCGACACCCGCGCCCGCAGGGCCAAGCGACGAAGTGGATGTTCTGATTGTCGGTTGCGGGCCGGCGGGGTTGACCCTTGCCGCGCAAATGGCGGCCTTCCCCGCGATCAAAACCCGGATCTTTGAACAGAAATCCGGCCCCCTGGAACTGGGTCAGGCGGATGGTGTGGCCTGCCGGTCGATGGAAATGTTCAACGCCTTTGGCTTTGTCGAAAAACTGCTGCGCGAGGCCTACTGGGTCAATGAAACCACTTTCTGGAAGCCCGACCCGAAACAGCCGTCGCAGATTGTACGCAACGGCCGTATTCAGGATGTCGAGGACGGCCTGTCCGAGTTTCCCCATGTCATCCTGAATCAGGCGCGGGTGCATGATTTCTATCTTGAGGTCATGCGCAACGCGCCGGCCCGCCTGACACCGGATTACGCGCGCAAACTGCTGAGCCTTGAGGTTGCAGACAGCCCTGACGGCAAGATCAGCCATCCGGTCACAGCAAGATTTGAACGCACCGATCCCGCACATGCCGGGCAGATCGAAACCATCAAGGCCCGTTACGCGGTCGGATGCGACGGGGCGCGCAGCGTCGTGCGCCAATCTATCGGGCGTGCGCTGAAGGGCGACAGCGCCAATCAGGCCTGGGGCGTCATGGATGTGCTGGCGGTCACGGATTTCCCCGATATCCGCATGAAGACCCTGATCCAGTCTGCCGATGAAGGCTCGATCGTTATCATCCCGCGTGAAGGTGGGTATCTGGTGCGGCTCTATGTCGAAATGGACAAGCTGAACGCAGACGAGCGGGTATCCGGGCGCAACCTGAAGGTCGAAGATCTGATCGCCGCCGCCAACCGGATCTTCGCCCCCTACAAGATCGACGTGAAAGAGGTGGCCTGGTGGTCGGTCTATGAAATCGGCCAGCGCCTGACCGACAAGTTTGACGATGTCAGGGAAACACAGATCGCCACCCGCACACCCCGCGTTTTCATCGCGGGCGACGCCTGCCACACCCACAGCCCGAAAGCCGGGCAAGGCATGAATGTGTCAATGCGCGACAGTTTCAATCTGGGCTGGAAACTGGCGGC
>JAURMY010000366.1 GCA_030830465.1 Alphaproteobacteria bacterium | reverse complement strand
TTACTTCCTGAGGTTTGGTTTAGCTGCGAACCGCCCGCAAAACCACCCCTTCCTTTTGCAGAAGGCCAAAGATCATCTTGTCGCGGCCATAGGTATCAAGGCGATAGTTCGGACGCCCATCCGCCGTGACCCAGACCGTCTGATAGACCAGATGCACCGGGATCGATTGTTCCAGATCCACAACGGTTTCCAGCCCGGTATCGAGATACCGCTGGAACATCCCCACGGGATCGTTGGATTGCCTTGCCAGAATGGTATAGGCCAGATCAAACGGCTTTTGCACCCGCACGCAGCCATGGCTGAAGGCCCGGATATCGCGCGCAAACAGGGATTTGGACGGCGTATCGTGCAAATAGACATTGAACCGGTTCGGGAACATGAACTTGACCTTGCCAAGCGCATTGCCGTCGCTGGGCGGCTGTTTCAGGTCAAACGGAAAATCATTCACATCATACTGGGAATAGTCGATCGAGCGCGGGTCCACCGTGCGGCCGCTGGCATCGGTCATGCTGATCCCCTGACGCAGCAGGGATGTCGGATCCTCTTGCAACATCGGCAGATATTCCTTGCGCGCAATGGATTGCGGCACATGCCATGTGGGATTGATGATCAGATGGGTCATTTCATCCGAAAGCTCGGGGGTGCGGTATTGTGACGAGGATTTGCCGACCACCACGCGGGTTTCCAGCGTGACCTTGTTGTCATCCATCACAAAGGCGCGGAAATCGGCCTGATTGACGAAAATATGCCGCTTGCCCAGAGGTTTGTTCATCCAGCGCTGGCGCTCCAGACCGATGATCACCTGTTGCAGCTGGGTTTGCACCGAAACGTTCAGCGCCGCGATGGTGGACTGGCCGGCCACACCGTCGGGGTTCAGCCCCCGGTCGGTCTGAAAGGCCTGCACGGCACGGGTCATTTCATCGTTATAATCCGGCGAAATGCCCATGCCCTTATAGCCCATGGCCGCCAGACGGTTGCGCATGGCGGTCACCTGCGCGCCGCTGTCGCCGGGTTGCAATTTCTTGGCATTGACCTTGGGGCCCCAGTCGCCCTGTCCCAGAATGCGTTCCAGACGGGCCTTTTCCTTCAGCAGGCGACCGTATTCGGGCTGTTGCGGCGGAAGGGCGCGGAAATAGGCGGCCGGGCTGCTTTTGGAAAATGCCACCAGTTGGGCCAGACGATCCCGGCGCGGCGGGATCACGTACATGTCCTTGCTGATCCGGCTGGGATTGAGGATGCCTGACTGAATGTCATCCGCATATTGCAAGAACCGCCGGGTGGTTTCGACCTCCAGGATGCCGCGCCCCTTGGCAGACCGGACCGAGCCAAAATCGGCCCGCAACTGTTCCGCGTCATAGCGTCCGCTGGGCAGACCGTGATCCCCAAGATGCGAAGCGGCGTCCAGAAAGGCCCGGCGGCGCTGATCGTCGCTGTTTCCGGTCCAGATCGGTTGATAATCCCGGTCCCGGTAAAAGGTTGCGATGGCTTTGTCATTGGCCGCGGCTTCGGCAACGGCCTGTTTGAAGGCCACGCTTTGCGCGCTTGCCGGACCGGTTGAGGCGATCAGCACCCCCCAGACCAGCGCCAGAAATCCGGCCATAATTTTGCCCGATTGCCGCCGGTTAACCTTAATGAAATCTGCCATTTTGCCTCACGAATTATGCTATACGTCTGCATTCTGCGCTAAATATTGTGGCTTCGGCCTGTAATGTCTATTCACTTTTTTGCCAAGCCGTTTCGTATTTTGGAATTGTGCCAACTATGCACCGCACTGTTTCCATCCCGTGAACAGACAGCGGCGACCGGCAAAAAATTGCCGATTTAGGGGGCATAACCATATTGTTTCCAAACTTGTCCTTGGTCGTTTACCAGTTTTGTGTCATAAATATGCCAATCCGGGGGGTCGGAATTAATGCCGTTGAAATCGGCAATCGGTAGGGACAGGCACGTAAGATGACGAATTTAGCGAATGGGAAAGTATCCCGGCGGGCGCTGCTGGGCGCGTTTGCCGCGACCGCCGTTGTCGCCGCACCGGTCTATTCGAACACATTCGGATTTCTGAAAGGGGCTGGCGATATCCGCCGCGTCTCGATGCGGTCAGGCCGCACAGGTGAAAGCCTTGAGACCATTTATTGGATCGACGGCGAATACATCAAAGAAGCCCTGGCCGAAATCAATCACTTCATGCGCGACTGGCGCGAGGATCTGACCGTCAAGATGGACCCGCGCAATGTCGATATCATTGCCGCCTCGCACAGCCTTCTGGACACGACCGAACCCTATCAGTTGCTGTCGGGCTATCGCAGCCCCCGCACCAACGCCATGCTGCGCAACCGCAGCCGGGGTGTTGCCAAAAATTCCCTCCATATCAAGGGCATGGCCGCCGATCTTCGGCTGGGCACCCGGTCGGTCAACCAGATTTACAGTGCCGCTTCGGCATGTGGTTCGGGCGGCGTGGGCAAACATTCACGCTCAAACTTCGTCCACATGGACTGTGGCCCGGTGCGCAACTGGGGCAGATAAGCCGCGGAAACACCTGAAATTTTGATGAACCCGCTGCCTGTCAGCGGGTTTTTTGTTCAGGCCCGAACGGTGCCGTCTCCATCCACCAGATATTTGAAACTGGTCAGTTGCGCGGCCCCGACCGGACCACGGGCATGCATCTTGCCGGTGGCAATCCCGATTTCCGCCCCCATACCAAACTCGCCGCCATCGGCAAATTGGGTCGAGGCGTTGCGCATCAGAATGGCGCTGTCCAACCGTTGAAAGAACCGCTCGGCGGTGGTGTCGTTTTCCGTCAGGATCGCATCCGTATGCTGGCTGCCGAAGGTCGAGATATGCTCAATGGCACCGTCCACTCCGTCCACCAGACGGGCGGCCACGATCATATCCAGAAACTCGCGCCCAAAATCCTCGGGCTTGGCGGCAACGGTGCCTTGCACCCGCGCCAGATCGCCCTCAACCCGCACTTCCACGCCCAGATCCACAAGATCGCTGAGAAACGGCGCGCCATGTTCTTCAAAAAACCGCTTGTCGATCAGAATACATTCGGCGGCGCCGCATATACCGGTGCGCCGGGTCTTGGCATTCACCACCACCCGCCGCGCCTTGTCCAGATCGGCGTCTTCGTCCACATAGACGTGGCAGA
>JAURMY010000365.1 GCA_030830465.1 Alphaproteobacteria bacterium | reverse complement strand
TGGTTGGCCCGGATCGCGCTTCGCCGCGCGTGATCGACCTTCAGTTCGGCAGCTTCGCGGACCGAAATGGTGCCTTTGGTGACTTTGGCGATGTGCACAAACACGCCTGCGCGTTTTTTCACGTCGCTGACCTGGGCCGCACCGCAGTCGGTCTCAATCAGGCCGCTGTCGCCGACCTGACCGCCGCTTTCGCCGTAAAACGGCGACTGGTTCAGCACGATCTGCACGGTCTCTCCGGCTGCGGCCGATGTTATTTCGCCGCCGTCGCGCACCAGGGCTGTGATCTGTCCCTCGGCGATTTCGGTGTCATAGCCCAGAAACTCTGTCACGCCTTTTTGTTCGGCAATGTCAAACCAGACGGTTTCCTCGCTGGCTTCGCCCGAGCCGGCCCAGGCCGCGCGGGCCTTGGCCTTTTGCGCGGCCATTGCGGTGTCAAACCCGGCCGTGTCCACCTTGCGGTCCTTTTCACGCAGCGCATCCTGCGTCAGGTCCAGAGGAAAACCATAGGTGTCGTATAGTTTGAACGCGGTTTCTCCCGGCAGTTCGGCGTCTTCCGGCAGGCCGTCCAACGCGTCATCCAACAGTTTCAACCCGCGATCCAGCGTGGTTTTGAACCGGGTTTCCTCCAGCAGCAGGGTTTCGGCGATCATCGATTGCGCCCGGCTCAGTTCAGGGTAGGCCTGGCCCATCTGCTTGACCAAAGCCGGCACAAGGCGGTGCATCACCGGATCCTGCGCCCCCAGAAGATGGGCGTGGCGCATGGCGCGGCGCATGATCCGGCGCAAAACATAACCGCGCCCCTCGTTTGACGGCAGCACACCATCGGAAATCAGAAAGGAACTGGAGCGTAAATGGTCGGCAATCACCCGGTGATGGGTCTTGCCCGGACCGTCCGGGTCGGTCGAGGTGACATGGGCCGAGGCTTCGATCAGATCGCGCATCAGGTCGGTGTCGTAATTGTCGTGCTTGCCCTGCAACAGGGCGCCGATCCGTTCCAGCCCCATGCCGGTGTCAATCGACTGCATCTCCAGCGGGCGCAGGGTGCCGTCGGCAAACTGCTCATTTTGCATGAACACGTTGTTCCAGATTTCAATGAACCGGTCGCCATCCTCCTCGGCGCTGCCCGGCGGGCCGCCCCAGATATGTGCGCCATGGTCATAAAAAATCTCGGTGCAGGGACCGCAGGGACCGGTCGGACCCATGCGCCAGAAATTGTCGTCCGTTGCAATGCGAATGATCCGGTCGTCCGGCAGGCCGGCGATTTTCTTCCAGAACCCGGCAGCCTCGTCATCGGTGTGATAAACCGTGACCAGCAACTTGTCTTTGTTCAGACCGAAATCCTTGGTCAGCAATTCCCAGGCATAGGCGATGGCCTGTTCCTTGAAATAATCACCAAAGCTGAAATTTCCCAGCATTTCAAAGAAGGTATGGTGCCGGGCGGTATAGCCGACATTGTCCAGATCGTTGTGTTTGCCGCCCGCGCGCACACATTTTTGCGCGGTGCTGGCCCGTTTGTAATCGCGATGTTCAACCCCGGTGAACACGTTCTTGAACTGCACCATGCCCGAATTGGTGAACATCAGCGTGGGGTCATTGCGCGGCACCAAGGGCGAACTGTCGACGATCGCATGATCGTTGCGACGGAAAAAGTCGAGATAGGTCGCGCGGATATCATTCAGGCTGGGCATGGGCGGGCGGTCCTCGGCGGGTCAAATTTTCCGCATCGGTTTATCGCCGCCGGCGGGTGCTGTCCACAGTCCAAAACAGCCGCGGGCCGGAAGGCGTTGCGCTTTCCGGCCCGCTGATCGGTTCATTAAGGGCGATTACGCTTCCAGAACATCGTCTTGAGCGCTGTCGCCGTCGGGCATGTGGAAATCCAACCCGTGGGCCGCGCGGATCTTGTCTTCGATCTCCAGCGCGATCTGGTTGTTTTCTTTCAGAAACACCTTGGCGTTTTCCCGCCCCTGCCCGATCCGCTGATCGCCGTAGGAATACCAGGATCCGGATTTCTCAACCACACCGGCCTTTACCCCCAGATCCAGCAATTCGCCGGTTTTTGAGATGCCTTCGCCATACATGATGTCAAAATCAACCTGTTTGAAGGGCGGTGCGACTTTGTTTTTCACCACTTTCACACGGGTTGCATTGCCGACCACTTCCTCGCGGTCCTTGATCATGCCCATGCGGCGGATATCAAGCCGGACCGAGGCGTAAAACTTCAAGGCATTGCCGCCGGACGTGGTTTCCGGGCTGCCGAACATCACGCCGATTTTCATCCGGATCTGGTTGATGAAAATCACCATACAGCCGGATTTATTGATCGAGCCGGTCAGTTTGCGCATCGCCTGGCTCATCAACCGGGCCTGGGCGCCGACCTGATGGTCGCCCATATCGCCCTCCAGTTCCGCTTTCGGGGTCAGCGCGGCGACCGAGTCGACCACCACCATAGACACCGCCCCCGAGCGCACCAGCGTATCGGCGATTTCCAGCGCCTGTTCGCCGGTATCCGGCTGCGAGATCAGCAATTCATCCAGATTGACACCCAGTTTGCGGGCATATTGCGGGTCCAGCGCATGCTCGGCGTCGACAAAGGCGCAAATACCGCCCTTTTTCTGTTCTTCCGCGATCGCATGCAGCGTCAGCGTCGTCTTGCCCGAGCTTTCCGGGCCGTAAATTTCGATGATCCGGCCCTTGGGCAGGCCGCCAATTCCCAGGGCGATGTCGAGGCCAATGGAGCCGGTCGAGGTCGATTCGATATCCGCAATCGGGCCTTCGCGCCCCAGCCGCATGATCGACCCTTTGCCAAAACTGCGTTCAATCTGGGCCAGTGCCGATTCCAGCGCCTTTTGCTTGTCCATGTCCCGTCTTTCATTAAAGTTCAGTAGGGCTGATGCCATTTTGTGACCTCTTATTTCACATTGCGGTTGTGGCGGCAATCACTGCTCATGTTCGCCTCTTGTTCTCATTTTTATGGGACCAAAAGAAGAACATTTCAAGAAAATTCTTCGCAAATTCACTTTTTATCAAATTGGTTAAAGAGTAGTTTACATGTGCGGGACAGGCGCAAAAACTTTGAGGGCAGCAGTTAACATGATGATCTTGTGGCGGGAAAAATTGGTATTTCTGGCGGTTCCCAAGACCGGAACCACCGCGATTGAGACGATTTTGGAGCCGCACGCCGCCATTGCCTTCATGCGCCCGCCAATGGTGAAACATATGACCCTGGGCCGGTTCAACCGCTTCATCCGGCCCTATCTTGCCGCCTCGGGCCTGAATGATGTGGAAACCTTTGCCCTGATGCGTGAGCCGGTGTCCTGGCTTGGCAGCTGGTATCGGTACCGGCAGCGTGACGGGTTGAAAAATACCGCCAAAAGCACGGCGCATCTGTCCTTTGATGCGTTTGTAACCGCCTATTTGTCGGACGACCGGCCGGAATTTGCCGAGGTCGGATCGCAAGCACGGTTTCTGAGTGGCGGTAAATCCGACGGGATCAGCCATCTGTTTCGTTATGAAAACATGCAGCCGGTGCTGGAATTTCTGTCCGAAAAACTGGGCCAGACCGTGGCGTTGCCGCAGATGAATGTGTCGCCCGCGCGGGCGCTGGCCCTGTCGCCGGGTGTGGCGACCGCATTGCATGAAAAACATGCGGCGGATTTTGATCTGTATCACAGCCTTTAAGGCGTATTGCGTTTTACCCGAAGCAAATTGCATCACCTAACGCGTTGAAATCTTTGATTTCAGGCAGCGTTTGGTGAGTCAAGTT
>JAURMY010000364.1 GCA_030830465.1 Alphaproteobacteria bacterium | reverse complement strand
C
This sequence comes from Alphaproteobacteria bacterium, assembly GCA_030830465.1. The sequence continues at coordinate 4,002 of JAURMY010000364.1, read as the reverse complement.
CCTCCTTGTCGCCGAAATAGTAATAGATCATCCGCTTGGAGGTTTTGGTTTGCGCGGCGATCTCGTCGATTCTTGCCCCCGACAATCCATTCAGCGCAAAATTCTTTGAGGCGACTCGCAGGATGTCATCGCGCACCGCCTCTGGATTCCGCTTGCTTGGCTTCTCAAGATTATCTTTTGCAGACAACGTTTTGCTTCCTTTCAGGCGCAGGTATCCCCGCATGTTCCAGCTTAGTCGGAATCGGTTTTAACTGGCCAGTACAAGATTGTTGACAGAATGAACGAACTGGTACATTCATTGTGTCAGGTCCAGAGCGGGAGGCTCTGTCCGGGGAGGAAACATTGGCTGAACGCGCCGTCATCGCGGTTGATCCCGCGCAGATCGAAACCCCGCTTCCCGCCATTCGGGTTGGACTGATCGGCCATGGCATTCAGTTGTCCCGCACCCCGCGCATGCATGTGAATGAGGGGGCGGTTCTTGGAATTGACTATCGGTATGACCTGATCGACACGGCACAGATGCATCCCGTACCGGCCCTGGCCGCGCTATTGGCCGGACCCGAGGCCGAGGGCTTTGCCGGTCTCAATGTCACCCATCCGTTCAAACAAGAGGTCATCCAGCATCTTGATCACTTGTCAGATGCGGCAAGGGCCGTGAACGCGGTCAACACGGTGGTGTTTCGCGACGGCCAGCGTTTTGGTCACAACACCGATTATTGGGGATTTGCCCAGGCTTTCGGGCAGAACATGGGGTCCGTGCGCAAGGACCGGGTGCTTTTGCTGGGCGCTGGCGGTGCCGGCGGGGCGGTTGCTCATGCCCTGATTGACAACGGCGTCGGTCATCTGGCGATTTTCGATCCGGCAACCGCCGCCGCTGAAAAACTGGTATCAATCCTTGCCGCCCGCGTCGGCACCGGGCGTGTGTCGCGCGTCAATGATGTGGCCGCGGAAATGAAAGCGGCGGACGGCATCGTCAATGCAAGCCCGGTGGGCATGGCAGCCTTGCCCGGAAGCCCCGTGCCCCTTGCGCATGTGAACGCCTGTCATTGGGTTGGCGAAATCATCTATTTCCCGCTGGAAACGGCGCTTTTGGCCGCCGCGCGGGCCAAGGGATGCCACACCATGGACGGGTCCGGCATGGCGGTCTTTCAGGCCGTGCGCGCGTTTGAACTTTTTTCCGGGGTCAGACCCGATCCCATTCGGATGAGGGCGACATTTGACGCTTTCACCCCGCAACCCGCCGGATCATCCGGCTTATGATACGCAACTAGGGAGGACACACCATGCGTTTCACTCTGACCGGCACTCTTGCCGCTCTGGCCATCACGGCTTCGACCGCGATCGCCGCTGACAAGGTAGAACTGATCTATTCCGACACCGTAGCCGAAGGCGACATCCGCACCGCGACCCTGCGCAAGGAATTCGGCGAATGCCTGGGCGATGGATTTGATTTCAAATCCTATCACGGCGCGACCCTGTTCAAGCAGGGCACCGAGTTGAACGCAATGCAGCGCGGCAACCTTGACATGGCCAACCTGGCGATTTTCGACTTTTACAATCAGGTTCCCCACACCAAGGTTCTGGGCGCACCGTTTCTGTTCCGTGACTATGCCCATATGCGCGGCGTTTATAACGGCGCCTTGCTGAACGACCTGATGAAAGAAATCGAGGACAATGCCCAGGTCAAGGTCTTGGCGAACCCCTATATCGGCGCACGCCACCTGGGCTATAAAAGCGATAAACAGGTGATGACACCGGCCGATCTGGCGGGCATGAAACTGCGCATGCCTCCGGGCGAAGGCTGGGCGCTGGTGGGCCGCGCCATGGGCGCAACCACGGTTCCGGTGCCCTTCACCGAAGTCTACACCGCCCTGCAAACCGGTGCGATTGACGGTCAGGACAACGGCTTTCCGGCGACCCGCGGCATGAAATTTGACGAAGTGATCAATCACATCGGCAAAACCGCACACCTGATCGCGGCCAACGAATTCACCATCTCGCTGGCGAAATGGAATTCGCTGAACGCCGATCAGCAGGCCACGGTTCAGTCCTGTGCCAAGAACTTTGAAGCGGCACTGGACAAGATCACCCTGGATCAGGAAGCCTCGCTGGAGGCTGACATGGTCAGCAAAGGCATGGACGTTTACACACCTGATCTGGCGGCATTCGTTGCCAACGTGAAAAAGGTTTACGCCGAAGAAGGCCAGGATGCCGATTGGCCGGCCGGTCTTTATGACGCGATCAACGCCGCTCAGTAAGGTCTGAAGTCGCGGCAGGCGGTTTGTCTGCCTGCCGCATTTTCAAAGGAAGAACAGGGCATGCTTGGCAAATGGGTAAACCGCCTTTCCGTTTGGGGCAATCACCTTGCCGCCGCATTGCTGCTGTCGATGTTCCTGGTGTTTCTGCTGCAAATCGTGCTGCGCTATGTGGTAGCGGGATTCCTGCAAACCAAAATCAACATTGACTGGACGGTCGAATGGGTGACGATCGCCTGGCTTTGGGGGATCCTTGGCAGTTTTGCCTTTGTGATCCGCACCGGTGACATGATCCGTCTGGACATTCTTTATAACGCGGTTCCGCGCCGGGTTCAGCGGGGCCTTGACGTTGCGGTCGGTCTGACCACCGCTGCGATCTTTGCCTGGACCCTGCCTCATGCCTGGGACTATGTGACCTTCATGGGGATTGAACGCACGGCGGCCTTTCGTTGGCCGTTTGACATTGTGTTCAGCATTTATATTCCGTTTCACATTGCGGTGGTTGTGCGGATGCTGCTGCTGGCCTTCAGCGGGCTGACGGGGAACACCCTGTTCCTGGACACCGCCCCTCATCCCGAGACCCATGATTATGACTGACCCCTTCCTGCTGTCGATGATCCTGATCGTGGTGTTGGCGCTGGGCGGGCTCAGCGTCGGGCTGGCCATGATGTCGGGCTCGTTCTTATACCTGATCCTGAAAGACCTGACGTTTTCGCGCGGCTTTGACCCGTCGATTGCGACTGAACAACTGCTGCAGGGGCTTTACAACGGCTATACACTGTTGGCGATTCCGTTGTTCATTCTGGCCGCCGATATCATGAATATCGGCTCGCTTGCCGACCGGTTGCTGCGGTTTTGTCAGGCGCTGGTGGGGCGGTTCCGGGGCGGGCTTGGCCATGTGAATGTGGTGTCGTCGGTGATCTTTTCCGGCATGTCAGGCTCGGCCGTGGCCGATGCGGTTGGCATGGGGAAAATCATCATCGGCCTGATGACGCGGGACGGGAAATATTCCCCGGCCTATGCCGCCGCGATCACCGCTGCAACGGCAACGGTCGGGCCGATCATACCGCCCTCGATCCCGATGGTGCTTTATGCCTTGGTGTCTGATCAATCGGTCGGCTATCTGTTTGCCGCCGGCATGATGCCCGGTCTTCTGATGGCCCTGATGATGGGGTTGATGAATTACTGGATCGCGCGCCGCCGCAATTTTCCGGTGGATGACAGCGTTCCCCTCAGCGAATTGCCACGAGTCACCTGGCAGGCCTTTCCGGCGCTGATGCTGCCGGTGATCCTGCTGGGTGGTATCTATGGCGGCATCATGACCCCGACCGAGGCCGCCGCTGTTGCCGCCGCCTATGCGCTGGTGATTTCGATTGTGCTTTATCGTTCGGTCACGCTTGCGGCTTTCTGGGAAACGCTGATGTCGGGCTCGCGCTCGGCCGGCTCGATCGGGGTGCTGATCGCCGGATCGCTGACGTTCAACTATGTCATCACCCGGGAAGATGTGCCAAACACTCTGGCCGCGATCCTTGGCGGAATGGACCTGCACCCGATTGGTTTCATGGTGGCGGTCAACATCTTGCTGTTGTTGCTGGGATGCGTGATCGAGGGCGGCGCGATCATCCTGATCGTTGTGCCAATCCTGATCCCGACCGTGCAGGCGCTTGGCATTGATCTGGTGCATTTCGGCGTGGTCGCCGTGGTCAATGCGATGATTGGCCTGATCACCCCGCCCTATGGGTTGCTG
>JAURMY010000363.1 GCA_030830465.1 Alphaproteobacteria bacterium | reverse complement strand
GGCTTCGACCTTTGGCGGATAGTTGTGCTGGCGCAGGATTTGCTCCAAAACGCCGTCCAGCCGCGCGACGCGACCGCGAATATCTGAAAGGTCCAGCTGAAAAGGCAGGACGGTGTCATCCCAGGCGATTTTGTTGATCAATGTCATCGGAAGCTTTTCTTGACGCGGTTGCGGTTCCAATAGACAAGTTCCGCCGACAAGGCAATTCAACTGATCTTGACGCTTGGGGTGGTTGTGAACAGACGGTTCGGTGAGGCGATCAAGCCCGCAATACGCTATCGGCCAAGGCCCGGCGCCTATGGGGTTCTGGTGCGCGATGGCCGGGTTCTGATCACGTTTCAGGCGGTTCCCGACGCGGAATATCAGTTGCCCGGTGGCGGCATTGACCCGGGCGAAAGCCCGATTTCGGCCCTGCACCGCGAGGTTTTTGAGGAAACCGGCTGGTCTGTGAAGGTGGAACGGCGGCTTGGGGCCTATCTGCGTTATACCTACCTGCCGGATTACGGGTTTTGGGCGCGCAAGGCCTGTCAGGTCTATCTGTGCCGTCCAACCCGCCGCGTGGCCGCGGTGCCAGAGCCCTTTCATTCAGCCCATTGGGTCACCCCGGCGGAAGCGGTTGCTTTGCTTAGCAATGCGGGCGACAGGCATTTTGCGCGTCGTTATCTGTTTGGGTAGCTGCGGCATCAGGCCCGTATTCCAACAACAAGGCGGAAAGATCGTCGTCCGCCTCGCCCCCGCCGGAATAGGCCAGCGTATCCCAAACGAGGTCGGCAAGAAGCTCACCCCCGGCGGCGGTCTTATGGGTTTGCAACAGCCTTGCCAGCCCGGCTTCGTCCAGAAAACGGCCGTTGATGTCCACGGCCTCGGTGAAGCCGTCGGAATAGATCAACAGGCGGTCGCCGGGGTCAAGTTTGTGGCGAAACCAGGCAAAGCCGGCATCGGGAATAAGGCCGATGGGCAGACCGCCATTGCCGATGAAATGAACCGAGCCGTCGGCCCTTTGGACCGTCGGATGCGGATGCCCGGCCTGCACAAGAATAACCTCGCCCGTCGCAAGGTCGACTTCGGCCAGCAGGACGGTCAAATACAGGTCGGTATCCAGGTCTTCGATCATACGCTCATTCATCGCGGCGGCGATTTCCGACGGATGTTTCAGGCGGTGGCTGCCGTCGGGGTTTGGCAGCATGGCGATGCTGTGGGCCGGGTTTGCCGGGCTTAGGCAACCGGCCAGTCGCGCCGTCATCAGCGCCGAACTGATCCCGTGGCCGGAGACATCAAAGGCATATAGGCCGATCTTGGACGGGCTGCGATGATAAATCCCGACCATATCCCCGCCGATATGCCCGCTGGAACGCAGCGCGACGGAAACGCGGGCGTTGGGAAACACCGAAACCGGATCGGGCATCAGCGAAAGCTGAAGCTTTTTCGCTTCTTCCAGGTCCCGGTCAATGGCCTGGTACAGCCCCTGAAGTTCCTGCAACGCCTCGGAAATTGAGCGGTTTTTCTCAACAAGCTGTTGCTCAACCGCCAGTACACGTTCGCCTGCGCGGATCCGCGCGTGCAGTTCCGCCGAGTTGACCGGTTTGGTCAAAAAATCGTCGGCGCCCACATCCAGCCCCTGCGCGATTTCCCCCTTTTCGTCCTTGGATGTCAGCAGAATGAAATAGCCGTAATGGTCCTTGTCCATCGCGCGGAAACGGCGGCAGAATTCCAGCCCGTCAATCCCCGGCATGACCCAATCACTTAACACCATGTCAATCTGTTCGGTGCGGCAGATTTCAAGCGCCATGTCACCTGACTCCGCCTCTTGGACCGAATAGCCCCAACGTTCAAGCGCGACCCTCAGCAAACGCCTTTGAAGGCGGCTGTCATCCACAACCAAAATCCGGATCTTTGGCTGAATGTGCTCCGCCCGCTGATCCCGGCCGGGTTGCCTGTTGGGTTTTGTCAAAGTGATTCCCGTTTTGCTGTCGGATACCGGGCAGTTTGCCGGACACCGTTTAACGTCCGGTGAACCTTAAAATTGTTTGTTTATCGACGGTGACGGCCGCAAGAGCTTGTTAACCCATGGCCGCTAAGACAAGCGGTGTTGGGGGCGCCGCCAAGTGCTGGAGGTGTGGCATGATCAATTGGGCGCGTGTGAATGAGTTGAAGTCGGATATCGGGCCGGACGATATCGGTGAGGTTGTCGATCTGTTTTTAGAAGAAGTGGAGGAAGTGATCGCGCGGTTAAGGTCCGGTGAACATCCGGGCTGCCTGGAACAGGACATGCATTTTCTGAAGGGCAGCGCGTTGAATCTGGGCTTTGATCATCTGGGCAGCCTGTGTTCGGACGCCGAGAAGAAAGCGGCCGGAGGGTCCGCAAAGGCGGTTCTTCTGGCACCGGTTCTGTCGGCCTATGAACAATCGAAAACCGAATTTATGGCCGTGTTCACAAGCGCGCCGTCCTAAGGGGCGCCCTTAAACCAGAAAATCGCTGAGGGCCTCATTTTCGGTGATGTCCTGATAGGTCATGCCGGCCTCGTCCAGTCGTTCACAGATCTGCGCGAAATCGGCCGAATTCTTGGCTTCGATCCCGATCAGAACCGTTCCGAAGTTGCGCGCGGATTTCTTCAGATATTCAAACCGGGTGATGTCGTCATCCGGACCCAGAATATTCAGAAACTCGCGCAGGGCGCCGGGCCTTTGCGGGAATTGCAGAATGAAGTATTTCTTCAATCCGGCGTATTTCAGGGACCGTTCCTTCACTTCAGGCAGGCGTTCGAAATCAAAATTTCCGCCCGAGGTGACGCAAACCACGGTTTTTCCGGCGATGTCGTCTTTCAGATCTTTCAGCACATCCAGCGACAGCGCGCCCGCCGGTTCCAGAACAATGCCTTCAACGTTCAGCATTTCAAGGATCGTGCCACATAACCGGTCTTCGGAAACGGTGAACACATCGCCGGGACGCAGGGATTTCAGCGCCTCAAAAGGCTTGTCACCGATCCGCGCGACGGCGGCGCCATCGACAAAGTTGTTGACCTTTTTCAGGGTGACAGGCCCGTTTGAAGCCAGGGCCGCCGTCAGGCTGGCGCCGCCCTTGGGCTCCACAAACCGGAACTGGGTGTCTGGCGACATGGCGTTCAGATAGGTCACAACACCGGCAGACAGGCCGCCGCCGCCGACCGGCAGAATGACCAGATCCACGGGCGAGGTCGCCTGTTCAAGGATCTCGACGGCAACCGAAGCTTGCCCCTCGATCACGTCGTAATCATCGTAAGGCGACAGAAATACCGCCCCTTGGTTGGTGCAAAAGGCCTTGGCGGCGGCCAATGTATCGTCAAAATAGTCGCCGGTCAGTTTGATCTCGATATTTTCACCGCCAAAGGCGCGGGTTTTGTCGACCTTTTGCTGTGGCGTCGTCACCGGCATAAAGACCACGCCTTTGACCCCGAAATGCTTGCACACAAAGGCGACCCCCTGCGCGTGATTGCCGGCCGAGGCGCAGACAAACCGTTTGCCGTCCGGATTGGACTCAAGGCTTTTGCGCATCGCGTTGAAAGCGCCCCGGATCTTGTAGGACCGCACCGGCGACAGGTCTTCGCGCTTCAGGTAAATTTCGGCGGAATAGAGCGCCGAAAGATGATCGTTCCGCTGCAACGGGGTTTCCGCGAAAAGCTTGCGCATTTCCCGGCGGGCGGCGATGGCTTGGGCGACAAAGGCTGACATGGGTTCTCCGGTTTTCAAGGCAGTTTTCGCGATCCCGGCCGAAAACACAACGCGACCTTTACGCCTTGGCCGTTGCGTCGACCGACAAAACCCAATACACCGCCCGCCAGAAAACATCCATCTGACGGAGCCTGCCCGTGTCTGCCCCCAAAAAAGTCGTCCTTGCCTATTCCGGCGGTCTGGACACCTCGATCATCCTGAAATGGCTGCAAACCGAATATGGCTGCGAGGTGGTGACCTTTACCGCCGATCTGGGCCAGGGCGAGGAATTGGAACCGGCGCGCAAAAAGGCCGAACTTCTGGGGATCAAGCCGGAAAACATCTATATCGAAGATGTCCGTGAAGAATTTGTCCGCGATTTCGTGTTCCCGATGTTCCGCGCCAATGCGGTTTACGAGGGGTTATATTTGCTGGGCACGTCAATTGCGCGGCCCCTGATTTCAAAGCGTCTGGTGGAAATCGCGGCGATGACCGGGGCCGATGCCGTGGCCCATGGCGCGACCGGTAAAGGCAATGATCAGGTGCGGTTTGAACTGAGCGCCTATGCCCTGAACCCGGAAATCAAGGTGATTGCGCCCTGGCGTGAATGGGCGTTGACCAGCCGCACAAAATTGCTGGCCTTTGCCGAGGAAAATCAGATTCCAATCGCCAAGGACAAGCGCGGCGAAGCGCCGTTTTCGGTGGATGCCAATCTGCTGCACACTTCAAGCGAAGGCAAAGTTCTGGAAGACCCGGCCCAGCAGGCGCCCGATTATGTCTATCAACGCACAGTCCACCCAGAGGACGCGCCGGATCAGGCGGAATATATTGAAATCACATATGAAAAAGGCGATCCGGTGGCGATCAACGGGGTTGCGCATTCGCCTGCGGAACTGCTGACGGCGCTGAATGAATATGGCCGCCGCCACGGGGTAGGGCGGCTTGATCTGGTCGAAGGGCGCTTTGTCGGGATGAAATCGCGCGGCATTTATGAAACGCCGGGCGGCACGATCATGCTGGAGGCCCATCGCGGCATTGAATCGATCACGCTGGACCGGGGTGCCGCGCATCTGAAAGACGAACTGATGCCGAAATATGCCGAGTTGATCTATAACGGTTTCTGGTTCAGCCCGGAACGCGAGATGTTGCAGGCACTGATCGACCAAAGCCAGAAATTCGTCTCTGGTACGGTACGTTTGAAGCTTTACAAAGGCTCGGTTCATACGGTTGGCCGGTGGTCGGAATACAGCCTTTATTCAGAACAGCATGTGACGTTTGAGGATGACCAGGGTGCCTATGACCAGAAGGATGCGGGCGGATTCATCAAAATCAACGCCCTGCGCCTGCGTTTGCTGGCAATGCGGGACCGGCGCGGAAAATAGCGTGGTCTTTTTGGCAGATTTGCAACAATCTTGCGCGAAGCACCGCTAGAAGGCAGAAAACTCTACGAAATCCTCCCGCAGGCTATATTGTTTCCAAGCCTTGAACAAAACGTCCGGTAAGGACGTCCCGCAAGGCCGAGCAACGGCATAACCGCTTGGGAGGCAAAGGGTGCCCACACGTACGTTCACCATCTACGAGGTGCCGAACAGCTATGTCTCGTCGGGTGGCAGTCCGACGATCAGCAGCGTGCACACCTTCGTTATCACAGATGATGACGGTGCGATGCAGGCGACGGATGCGCTGGACACCGGAACTGCGCAGGCCATAACGATCGACGGCGTGCCCGCCGACAGCTATCAGTTCTATTACAATGATACGATCATTATTGGCGGGGCCTCGGAAACTGTCAAAACATTCCAAGTGGTTATCGGGGGTGTCACGCATTCATACGTGATGAATGACGATGGGCTGACCATTCCGGGCGCGGGGGCCGGTGTCAGTTTTTCACTGGACACCTACAGCGGCTACACGGCGATGAATTACGCCGATATGCCCTGTTTTGTACGCGGCACGCGGATCGAAACCACTGCTGGCCAGCGACTGATCGAGGATTTGCAACCGGGCGATATGGTGCGGACCGC
>JAURMY010000362.1 GCA_030830465.1 Alphaproteobacteria bacterium | reverse complement strand
TGTTGTTGGCGGCGGCGCCGTTGGTGCGGGGATCGCCTATCATCTGGCCAAGGCTGGCTGGGACGATGTGATCCTGCTGGAACGGGATGAGCTGACCTCGGGGTCCACCTGGCACGCGGCGGGTCTGCTGCCGCTGTTCAACATGGGTTATGCGACCACCCATATCCACAAATACTCGGTCGAGTTTTACAAATCCCTTGAGGCGGAAACCGGCCTGAATGCCGGGTTTTCGGTCGTCGGCAACCTGCGCATGGCCCAGACCAAGGCGCGGATGGATGAATATATGCTTTACGGCACCACCGCAGAAACCGCCGACGTGCCGTTTGAGCGGTTGACCCCGAAACAGATCAAGGACCGCTGGCCCCTGATCCGCACCGAGGACCTGGAGGGCGCAATCTATCACCCGACCGACGGCTATATTAACCCTGCGGACGTGACCCAGGCCATGGCCAAGGGCGCGCGGCAGCGCGGTGTTGAGATTTACCGCAAGACCCAGGTGGACAGCTATTTCTGGACCGGCAGCGAATGGATTATCCGCGGCTCGATCATGGTGGAAAAGGGCGGCAACCTGGTGCCGGGCGAGGAAAAGTTCGAAATCCATGCCGAACATGTGGTCACCGCTACCGGCAACCATGCGCAGCGGACTGCGAAACTGTTGGGGATCAAGACGCCGGCGATTCCGGTTGAACACCAGTTCATCGTGATGGATCAGGACCCGGCGCTGGTGGAATGGCGCAAGACCAATCCCGAACACCCGGTGATCCGGGACGCGGACGCGCAATCCTATGTGCGCGAAGAACGCGGCGGCTGGATTCTGGGCGTCTATGAAAAAGGCGCGCCGGCCCGGTTCCAATATGGCGTGCCTGACAGCTTTCGCGCCGATCTGTTCCAGTTGGACCTGGAGCGGATCGAGGACCAGTACGCCGCCATGATCCACCGCATTCCGTCCTGTGAAAACAGCGGCCTGAAGGACGATTTCAACGGCCCGATCTGTTACACGCCCGACGGCAACCCGCTGGTCGGTCCGGCCCCGGGCCTGCGCAATATGTGGCTGGCGGAAGGGTTCTCGTTTGGTATTACGGCTGCCGGCGGCACCGGCTATTACATGGCGCAGATGATGGTCGAGGGCGAGGCCGAGATCGACATGGCCAGCCTTGACCCCAAGCGGTACGGCAATTGGATGACGACCGAATATGCCTCTCGCAAGAATGAGGAATGCTATAACCACGTCTATATCCTTCACCACCCGGATGAGGAGCGCGAAGCGGCCCGTCCGCTGCGTACCGCCCCGGCCTATGACCGGCAAAAGGCACTGGGCGCGCAATTTGGACAGGTGAACGGCTGGGAGCGCCCGAACTATTACGCGCCCATGGGGTTTGACGATCACGCGGCCCGCAGTTTCCGGCGCGGCGGATGGTGGCAATATGCAGTGGACGAGGCCAGGGCGATCCGCGAAGGCGTCGGCCTGATCGACGCCACCGCCTTTACCAAACATGTGGTCAAAGGACCGGGTGCGACGGCGTTTCTGGACTGGTTCACCTGCAACAAGCTGCCTTCGGTCGGTCGGATCAACCTGACCTATGCGCTGACCTCCGCCGGCACGACCCGCACGGAATACACCATCGTCCGGAATGGTGAAAACAATTATTATCTGGTGTCCGCCGGAGCCTGGACCGCCTATGACGCGGATTTCCTGCGCAAGGCCGCCGAGGATAAGGCGGGCGAGTTTGGCTATATCGAGATTCAGGATGTGACCACGCAATGGGGTGTTTACGCTATTGCCGGGCCGAAATCGCGTGAGGTTCTGGCCCGCGTCATCAAGGATGCCGAGCCTGAAACCGCCCTGTCAAACAAACGCTTCCCGTGGCTGACGGCACGGCAGATTGAACTGGGCATGTGCCCGGTCAATGCGATCCGGGTCGCCTATACCGGTGAACTGGGATGGGAACTGCACCACCCGATCGAGATGCAGAATTACCTGTTTGACCTGTTGATGGAGGCGGGCAAACCATCCGGCATGAAACTGGTCGGGGCGCGGGCGCAAAACTGGCTGCGGCAGGAGAAATCCTATCGCGCCTTTGGCACCGAACTGGGCCGGGACGCGACCCCGCTTGAGGCCGATCTGCCGCGGTTTGTTGACCTGTCCAAGGATTTCCACGGTAAAGAGGCGATGGAGGCCAAAGGCATCCGCGCCAAATGCGTCACCGTGCTGATCGACGGCCCCGCCGATGCCGACCCCTGGGGCCGCGAGGCTTTGCTGGTTGATGGCGTCAAGGTCGGGCGTCTGACCTCGGGCGGTTATTCGGTGCATTTCGGCAAATCCATCGGGATGGGCTATGTCGCGCCCGACCTGGCGGTTGTCGGGCAAAAGCTGAAAGTGCGGATGCTGGGCGACCTGTGGGACGGGGTGGTTGTGGAAGACAGCCCTTATGATCCGAAGAACGCGGCGATCCGGGTCGACGGCTGATATTCGCAGCCATTGGACGGCCGATCATTCAGGATTTCCCGGATGGTCGGCCGCGACCTGCCTTACCGGAAGGTTCAATCCGCGTTGAACTGGTCCCAGGCGTCCAGTGCCTTGGCGGCGTACATCAGCGACGGGCCGCCGCCCATCTGAACGCAGACCGCCATCACGTCGGCGATTTCCTCGCGGGTGGCGCCGGCCTCGATCAGGGCTTCAACGTGAAAGCCGACGCAGGGTTCGCAGCGGGTGGAAACGGCGATGCCAAGGGCCACCAGTTCCATGGTCTTGTGATCGAGAACCGAGCCTGTCCGCGCCCCTTTTGACAGTTCGGAAAACCCGTGCGTGGTGTCGGGCTTTGCCTTGTTAAAGGCCTGAAGGTTGCGGCGCATGTCGCGCATTGCGGCTTCCCAGTCCATTTCCTTTGATCCCTGTTTTAAGCGTCAACGTCCCGGGGCGCTGCCCCGGACCCCGGAGTATTTTCGGAACAAAGATGGCCCGTCAGTCCGCGAATTGGTCAAAGGCTTCCAGCGCCTTGCCGGCATACATATAACCCGGGCCGCCCTGCATGGAAATCACCATGCCAAGGGCCTCGCAGACTTCGGCCCTGGTCGCGCCAAGATGGGCCAGGGCACGGGCGTGAAAGCCGATGCAGGGGTCGCAACGGATTCCGGCGGCCAGTGCCAGCGCGATCAGTTCCTTGGTTTTCAGTTCAAGAACGCCGTCCTGTTTTGCGGCTGCCGACAAGGCGCGATAGGCGGGGGCGACCTGAGGTGCTGCGGATTCCAGAGTTTTCGATGTTTCCGCGATATTGGCCATATAGGCTTTCCAGTCCATCGGCGGGTCCTTATGTCAATGTGGCAAGGGCGCGGCTGAACATCTCCGCATCCACATTGCCGCCCGAGGCGACGACGATCAGATCGCCGTTCGAATATCCATGCGCCGTCGACGAAACGACCGCCGGGTTCGCTGCCGTGATGCCCGTGATCACCTTAGCCGCGGCCCGAGCCGTCTCGATCCGAAGCTTTGACTTCTGCGCCAGAATGGCAGTGCTTGACATTTTCAAACCCCCATCAAGAATCGAACCACACCGAAAAATCGACGACTGAACCTCGCCGCCGCCCATCGTTATCAGTCAACCCCTGCTCGTCCAACCACGTCGCCGTGAACGTCGACGCGGCAAGCATTGCCGCGCGGACCGCTACCGCCAAAGCACTCGATTCGAGCACAGATTCT
>JAURMY010000361.1 GCA_030830465.1 Alphaproteobacteria bacterium | reverse complement strand
ATCTATTATGCGCTGAAGGATTCCAAATCGCGCAAGGTGCTGGCCCTGATTTTCGATTTGTTTTGTGACCCGTCAGTGGACACTGACACATGACCCCGCAAACCCGGAGTGACTGAACATGGATGCTGTCTCATTTGGTACATTGGCCGCTGTGGTCGGTCTTTTGGGCGGAACGGTGATGGGCATGGCGGTGCGGTTGGGGGATTTTTGCACCCTCGGAGCCATCGAAAGCGCGATCTACGGCGGCGATCAAACCCGGCTGCGGATGTGGGGCGTTGCATTGGGCGTGGCCGTTCTGGGCACCTTTTTACTGGTGCAGTTCGCCGGATTTTCGACCGGCGCCACCTTTTATCATGCGATCAGCTGGCATCCGGTGGCCAGCATTCTGGGGGGGCTGACCTTTGGCTATGGCATGGCCTATGCGGGAAACTGTGGCTTCAGCGCGCTTGCGCGGATCGGCGGCGGAGATTTGCGGGCCTTGATGGTGGCGATCATCATGGCGATCTTCAGTGGCATGACATTGGGCGGCCCGCTGGCATATCTGCGCGAAATGGTTTTTCCGCAAGCGCAGGCCGAAAACACCCAGGGCTTTGGTGAATTGTTTTCGACCGCCACCGGGCTTCCGTCGCTTGTGTTGGCGGTGGTCGTGGCGGTCGCCCTGATCGGTTGGGCATTGTCCTATGGCCCCCTGCGGCAGGCGCGGGCCTCGGTGTTCTGGTCGGTGATGGTCGGCCTTGCCATTGTGTCGGGCTGGTGGGGAACTGACCTTTTGAGCCGGGAAAGCCTTGGCGCAATGGATATTCAAAGCCATTCCTTCACGGCCCCGTTGGGCCGCACGCTGGGCTATATGATGACCTCGACCGCCGGCGGGTTGAATTTTTCCGTCGGTTCGGTTGCCGGTGTCATTCTGGGCGGGTTCATTGGCTCGCTGATCAAGGGCCATGTCCGCTGGGAGGCGTGCGAAGATCCGCAGGAGCTTGGCCGCCAGGTGTTCGGCGCGGCGTTGATGGGGATCGGCGGCGTGGTCGCGCTGGGCTGCTCGATCGGGCAGGGTCTGACGGCATTTTCGACATTGGCCTATTCCGCCCCCGTGACTTTGGCGGCGCTTGTCGCCGGAACCGTTCTGGGTCTGCGCCGTCTTGTGACCGGGTTCCAGCCTGACTGACGGATGACCGGTGCCGTCGCGCATGGCACCTTCTATGTTTTATATCTAAAATATTGACTGGCAGAACGGTCTGTGGTCTCAATCAAGCATCGGCGGGACCGTCAAAATAGTTGACCAGCGTTTCGCTCTGGAATAAACCGACCGGTAGGTCAACGAATAATCCGGACAAGAACCGGAGAAAACTGAAAACGCATTACCAAAGGGAGAAACAATGCGCATTACATCCAAACTCACCCGACTGACAGCAGGCATGGCGCTGGCCGCCTGCACGTCCTTTGCGGCCTATGCTGCCGATGTCACCCTGACAATTTCGTCCTGGGCACCGCCAACGCACGGCATCAACGCCATGCTGTGGCCGGACCTGATCAAACAGATCGAAGCCGCGACCGATGGCCGCGTGACCGCCGAAGTCAAATACGGCCTGGCGTCGCCGCCCGCGCAATATGACCTGATCCTGGACGGCGCTGCCGATATTTCCTGGGTCTTCCACGGTTACACACCGGGCCGCTTTGTGGCGACCAAGATCATCGAACTGCCCGGCTATGAAGGCAATGCCGAAGCCGCCTCGGTGGCTTACTGGCACGCGCATGAAAAATATTTCGCCCAGTTGGAAGAACATAAAGGCGTGAAACTGGCCGCGCTGATGACCCATGGCATCGGGGTTCTGCACTCGGAAAAGAAAATCGCGAGCCTGGATGAAATCAACGGCATGAAGCTGCGCATCGGCGGCGGCGTCGCCGGTGACTCGGGTGCCGCTTTGGGCGCCACCGGGATCAACGTTCCGGCCCCGAAGGTCTATGAAACGCTGGCATCCCATGCCGCGGACGGTGTGTTCATGCCGATGGAAGGCAAGGCCAGCTTCAAACTTTACGAAGTGGCCCAGCACACCTATCGCGTTCCGGGCGGTTTTTATCGCGGTTCCTTCGCGATCATCATGAACGAAGCCAAATTCGCCAGCCTGTCGGCTGCGGATCAGGCAGCGCTTGACAAGATCTTTGGCGAAAACCTGTCCCGTATGGGCGGTGCCGTCTGGGATAAGATCGACGAGGTGGGTCTGGAAGCTTTGAACGCGCATTCCGACAACACCTTGACCGAATCCAGCGCCGAGGATGTTGCAAAATGGAACGCCATGGCGGCGCCGATCATTGCCAATGTTCTGGCCGAAGCCACAGCCAAAGGTGTGGATGCGGCCGGCGCACAGGCGTTCATTCAGGCCGAAATGAGCAAATACTGATCGCTGCCGAAACGGCAACTTTTAACGATCAAACAGGGCCCCTTGAACCGGGCCCTGTCTTTTTCCCGGCAAGATGAATAGACTGCCGGCACTTCTTCAACCGCGGGGGGCGGGGAAATGTCAGGCAAAGCCGAAAAAGACGATGACGGCCCGGATGTCTGGGAGATGCATCTGAAACAGCCGACGATCTGGCGCTATATCGCGGTCGCGCCCAGCTGGCTGGCGTCGCTGGCGCTGTTTCTGATGATGGGCATGACCTTTGCCGATGT
>JAURMY010000045.1 GCA_030830465.1 Alphaproteobacteria bacterium | reverse complement strand
TATTGCGTTTTACCTGAAGCAAATTGCATCACCTAACGCGTTGAAATCTTTGATTTCAGGCAGCGTTTGGTGAGTCAAGTTTAACGCAATATGCTTTAATCCGTCTCAAGCGCCGCGCGCAAATCGGTTTTCAGGACTTTTCCATAGTTGTTCTTTGGCAGGCTTTCGACAAACCGGTATTCTTTCGGCCGTTTGAACCGCGCGATTTCCGCCATGCACAGGGCGTCAAGGTCCGCCTCGGTCACGCGACCGGTGCGCACCACAAAGGCCACGACGCTTTCACCCCATTCCGGGTGACGCCGCCCGACGACCGCCGCTTCCGAAACCTCGGGATGGCTCAGCAACACTTCTTCGACCTCGCGCGGATAGATGTTGGACCCGCCGGAAATGATCATGTCTTTGGAACGGTCGTGCAGGGTGACAAATCCGTCCTGATCCATCGCGCCCATGTCGCCCGTCCACAGCCAGCCGTCGCGGATCGTGTCGGCCGTGGCTGCCGGATTGCGCCAATACCCCGCCATGACCGGTGCGCCGCGCACGATGATTTCACCGATCTCGCCGGGATTCAGCCGGGTGCCGTCCGGGCCCGCCACAGCCACCTCAACCGCGCTTTGCGCCAACCCGACCGAGGCCAGCCTTGCCTGCCAGCGGTCGTGGCTGCGGTCGCTGACCAGATGGCGCGCAAGCGCCGTGATCGCCATCGGGCATTCACCTTGCCCGTAGATCTGCACGAACCGGTCGCCCATCACCTCGACCGCTTGCAGAATATCCGCCAGATACATCGGCCCGCCTGCATAGATGATGGTCTTGATCCCGTCGCCGTTCAATCCCGCCGCCGCGGCATGATCGACCAGCCGTTTCACCATGGTCGGGGCGGCAAACATCGACACATTCCCAAGACGCGGTGCCAGTTCCAGAATTTCCGCCGCCTCAAAGCCGCCAGATCGCGGCACGACATGGCGCGCGCCCTTCAGGACATGCATGAAATTGTAAATGCCCGCGCCGTGCGACATGGGGGCCGCGTAAAGAATGGCGTCTTCGGGTTGTACCGTGTCTACATCGCTGAAATAGGCCAGCGTCATCGCCAGAATATTGCCCGCCGTCACCATCACCCCTTTGGGCTTGCCGGTGGTGCCCGAGGTATAAAACAGCCACAGCATATCATCGCGCCCCATCGGGGCGGGCGCTGTCAGGGGGACGGTTGCGTAAAGCGCCGGCCATTCCGGGCCGTCAACCGCGATCACCGGCACCTGCCCTGACAGTTCGGCGATATGCTCCCCGGTTGTCAGGATCAGTGCTGCATCGGCGTTTTCGATGATCCAGGCGGCCTCTTTCACATGCAGTTTGGCATTGATCGGCACGGCGGCGGCACCGGCAAACCAGATGCCGTAAAGCGCCTCCAGATATTCGGTGCGGTTGGTCATATAGACCGCGACCCTTGCGCCTTTTGCGATGCCCCTCAAGGTCAGCGCCGCGCCGATGGCCGCTGCCCGGGCGGCGAATTCGCCATAATCCGCGACCACAAGATCATGCTGAATCAAGGCCGGTGCCGCGGGTGTGACCGCAGCGGACCGGGCCAGCCATAAAGCAGGGTTCATGGCACCACCGAAATTTGCCTGAATGCGACCATAGCCTCAGATTGACGGCGCAGGCCGCCACGTTCAACCCCAATCGCCAGCGGGCGGGATGTTTTCAAAAGGAAACCGACACTACGGCTTGAATTCCCCGATTTGACTGGTCATGCTCTGGCCAAGGAGTCGCCCGCCGCAGCGGGCCATACGGCATTCGTCAAAGAAGGGACCCACATGCAATACGCCGCCCCTACCAACGCAAAAAAGGCCTCCAGCCTTTTGGCCGACTGCACGGGTATTGCCCGTGTTCTGGCCGGTGGAACCGATATTCTGGTACAGATGAAATCCGGTATGATCGAACCTGATCTGCTGGTGGACATCAAACATATCAAAGGGATGAAGGACATCGCCAGCCACAAGGGCGGGTTCCGCATCGGGGCTGCCGTATCCGGTGCCGAACTGGGCGAACATGCGGGCGTCTGTGCCATGTGGCCGGGTGTGGTTGAAGCTTTTGAACTGATCGGGTCCACCCAGGTGCAGGGCCGCTGCACGATGGCGGGCAATCTGTGCAACGCCTCGCCCGCCGGAGACTCGGTGCCGGCGATGGTCGCGGCGGATGCCGTGGCCAACATCCACGGCCCGAACGGCAAGCGGAAGGCCAAGGTGCAGGACATTCCCGTCAGCCCGGGCAAAACCTCGCTGGCCAAGGGCGAGTTCATCACCTCGATTGACCTGCCCAAGCGCCCCGCCCGCGCAGGCGACGCCTATCTGCGCTTCATTCCGCGCACCGAAATGGATATCGCGGTCTGCTCGGCGGGCGTCAGCCTCAGCCTGGACAAATCCGGCACCGTCACCGATGCCCGCGTCGCCCTGGGCGCGGTCGCACCGACCGTTTTGCTGGTCAAGGCTGCGGCCAAAGCCATCATCGGCACCAAACTGGATGACGCGGCTTTGGCCAAACTGGAAGCCGCCTGCGCCGCAGCCTGTAAACCCATTTCCGACAAACGCGGCACGGTTGAGTTCCGCACCGAGGTCGCCGGCGTTCTGGCACGCCGCGCCGCCAAAATCGCCTATGACCGCGCAGGAGGCCAAAAATGAGCTCGATCAAAGTCAGCACCACCCTGAACGGCGATGCCGTGGATTTCGTTTGTGAACCCGATGAATCCCTGCTGGAGGTTTTACGCGACCGCCTGCAAATGACCGGCGCCAAGGAAGGCTGCGGCACCGGCGATTGCGGGGCCTGTTCGGTCACCGTCAACGGGCGACTGGTCTGTTCCTGTCTGGTCCTTGGGGCCGAAGCTGAAGGGGCCGAAGTGTCCACCATTGAAGGCATGGCCACCGGCGACGAGCTGCACCCGCTGCAGCGCAAGTTCCTGGAACATGGCGCGCTTCAGTGCGGCATCTGCACCCCCGGTGTTCTGATCGCCAGCAAGGCGCTGCTGGCCAAGAACCCGAACCCGACCGAAACCGAGGCACGCTACTGGCTGGCCGGCAATCTGTGCCGCTGCACCGGCTATGACAAGATCATCAATGCGGTCATGGATGCCGCGGCTGAAATGCGGGGAGCATAATCATGGCTTTTGATGAATACAGCAAACGCGACTTCACCGTTGTCGGCACCCGCCCGGTCCGCCAGGATGGCATCGACAAAGTCACCGGACGCGCCCAATACGGAGCTGATTTCTCGTTGCCGGGCATGCTGCACGCCAAATTGCTGCGCTCGCCCCATGCCCATGCCCGGATCGTTTCGATCGACGCCTCGGCGGCCAGGGCGCTTGCCGGGGTCAAAGCGGTTGTGACATCGGACGATTTCCCCGGCACCGGCACCGAAGTTCAGGACGTTCAGGATCACTGTCTGGCCCGTGGCACCGCCATGTATGACGGCCATGCGGTTGCAGCGGTCGCCGCCACGACGGCCGCCATTGCCCGCAAGGCTTTGAAGCTGATCAAGGTCAAATATGAGGTACTGCCCCATGTGACCGACATCGAAACCTCGATCAAACCGGGGGCGCCGCTGGTGCAAGCGGGTCTGCGCCACAAAAAGGCCCCGGCGCAGTTCTCGGACAATACCACCGGCTGGTGCGAATTCGGCCACGGCGATATCGACGCGGGCTTTGCCAAGGCCGATCTGATCGTTGAACGGACCTTCAAGACCTCGTCCACCCATCAGGGTTATATTGAACCCCATGCCTGCCTTGCATCGGTTGGCAATGATGGCCGCGCCGATCTGTGGTGCTGTACCCAGGGGCACTTTCAGGTGCGCAACCTGTGTTCCAAGATCATGAACATGGACCAAAGCGCGCTGCGGGTGATCGCCTCGGAAATCGGTGGCGGCTTTGGGGGCAAGACCACGGTTTTCATCGAACCGGTCGCGCTGTTGCTGTCGCAAAAAACCGGTCGCCCGGTCAAGCTGGTGATGACCCGCGACGAGGTGTTCAAAGCCTCGGGCCCGACCGTCGCCTCGATGACCGATGTCAAGATCGGCATGACGAAAGACGGCAAAATGACCGCCGGTTATGCCCTGATCCGCTATGAGGGCGGCGCCTGGCCCAGCGACACCCACTATCCCGGCGCGCAATGCGCTTTCGCCTCTTATGACTGCGCGGCCCTGAAAGCGCAGGGCCTGAACGTGCTGACCAACCGCCCGTTGCAGGCGGCCTATCGCGCCCCCGGTTCGCCGCAATCGACCTATGCGGTCGAGGCGGTGATGGACGAGCTGTGCCTCAAACTTGGGCTTGATCCGATTGACACCCGCCTGAAAAACGCGGCCAAGAAGGGAACGAAATCCTCTTATGGCCCGACTTATGACGAGATTGGCCTGATCCCGCTGCTGGAAGCCGCGAAAAAGCATCCGCATTACACGGCACCGCTCGGCCCCAATCAGGGACGCGGCATTTCCAACGGTTTCTGGTTCAATTTCGGCGGTGAAACCGCCGTGTCGCTGGCGATTGACTTTGACGGCTCGGTCACCCTTGTCGAAGGCAACCCCGATATCGGCGGCTCGCGCGCGGCGATGTCGATGATGGCGGCCGAAGAACTGGGCATTCCTTATGAAAAGGTGCGCACCATCGTCGCCGATACGGCCAGCCTGGGCCATAACGAAGTGACCCATGGCAGCCGCGTGACCTTTGCCGTTGGCCTGGCCACGATCAAAGCCGCCCGTGCCGCGAAAAAGGAAATGTGCGCCCGCGCCGCCAAGCTTTGGGGCATTCCCGAAGAAGCGGTCGCCTGGGAAAACGGCGCCGCCCGCGCCACCGGCCACAATGCCGGCAACCACGAGCCGATCACCATCGAGGAATTCGGCGCGACCTGCACCAAAACCGGCGGCCCGATTGTCGGCCATCACGAAACCATGGCCGAAGGGGCGGGCGTCAGCTTTGGCGTTCATATCTGCGACCTGGAGGTGGACCCGGAAACCGGTTACACCACCGTGCTGCGCTATACCGTGCTGCAGGATGCAGGCAAGGCGATCCACCCGGATTACGTCGAAGGCCAGATGCAGGGCGGTGCGGTGCAGGGCATCGGCTGGGCGCTGAACGAGGAATATATCTATGGCACTGACGGTCGGCTGCAGAACGCCGGCTTCCTGGATTACCGCATTCCCGTGGCCTCGGACCTGCCGAAAATCGACACCGTGATCCTGGAAATCCCCAATCCCGGTCATCCTTACGGGGTGCGCGGCGTGGGCGAAACCGGCATCGTGCCGCCCTTGGCCGCGATTTCCAACGCGGTCTCCCACGCCATCGGCGTTCGCATGTCCGAATTGCCAATGTCACCGCCGCGCATCCTGAAGGCGATCAAGTCCAAAGGCTGAGACAATGGTCAAGGTGACGGTCTGGGGATCCCTGCGCGACGCCACCGACGGAAAATCCGAGGTCGAGGTTGATGCCTCGACCTTCATCGAAGTCCTGAACGCGCTGAAACGCGACTACCCCGGTCTGACCCAACAAATCGACCGGGGGGTATCGCTTGCAATCGACGGGCTGATCTACAAAGACAGCTGGTTCACCCCGGTCAGACCCGACAGCGAAGTCGTGCTGATGCCGCTCATGGTGGGCGGATAAATCCGCCCAAAGGCCACCGTTCCTTTGTTCTGCAAATAACCTCGCCGAGGGCCGCGCGCCTTGCGCGACCCTCTGTTCAGGCTGCGGGCATCGCGGTTTCCACCAAAGTCGCCCAGTAAGAACACCCCGCCGGAATCGCTTCGTCATCAAAGTTATAGGCCGGATGGTGGCACATCGGCGTGTCGCCATTGCCCACCAGAATATAGGCCCCGGGCCGGGCGTTCAGCATATAAGCGAAATCCTCGGCGCCCATGATCTGCGGCGCATTGTCGATCACCTTGCCTTCACCCGCGACTTTGCGCGCAACCTCGACCGCAAACGCCGTCTGCTGTTCAGCGTTTTCCATCACCGGATAGCCGCGCTCATAGGCGACCGTCGCCTTGGCCCCGAAAGCTTCGGCAGTGGCTTCGGCCACACGCGAAATATTCGCCTCGGCCATATCCTGCACGCCCTTATCCATGGTCCGCACCGTGCCGCGCAGTTCCACATGCTGCGGGATCACGTTATAGGCGTCGCTTTCCGTGCGAAAGGACGTGACCGAAATCACCAATGATTTCAAGGGATCAGCATTGCGCGACGCGATTGACTGCAGGGCGACGACGATCTGCGATGCGACAAGCGTCGTGTCGATACTGTCATGCGGCTTGGCCGCGTGACCGCCCTTGCCTTCCACGTGAATGGTGAATTTGTCCGCCGCTGCAAAAAACGCACCGGGCCGGATCGCGAAATGACCCACCGGAAAGCCCGGCATATTATGCATGCCGTAAACTTCCTGAATGCCGAAATCCTCCATCATGCCGTCCTTGACCATTTCATCGCCACCGCCGCCGCCTTCTTCGGCAGGCTGAAAAATGACCACGGCGGTGCCGTCAAAATTCCGGGTTTCGGCCAGATATTTCGCCGCCCCCAGCAACATTGCGGTATGGCCGTCATGCCCGCAGGCATGCATCTTGCCTTCGGTTTCTGTTTTGTAATCAAGCCCGGTCGCTTCAAAAATCGGCAGCGCGTCCATATCCGCACGCAAGCCGATCACCTTGCCCGATATGTTGGTTTTGCCGTGGATCACCCCGACAACGCCGGTGCGGCCGATACCGGTTTTCACCGTGTCACAGCCGAACGCCTTCAGTTTTTCCTCAACGATGCCCGAGGTGCGGAACGTGTCAAACAGCAGTTCCGGGTTCTCGTGCAGATCGCGCCGCCATTCGGTGATTTCGGCATGAAGATCGGCAAAGCGGTTGATATGGGGCATGTTTTTCTCCTGTTCAGATCAGCGCGCGGGCATTCCGGTTTCCACAAGCTGCGCC
>JAURMY010000360.1 GCA_030830465.1 Alphaproteobacteria bacterium | reverse complement strand
GACCCTTGGGGCGCAACGAAACCTGAAGATCGTCGGGATATTCGCACGGCTTTGGCTGCGCGACGGCAAGCCCGCTTATCTGGACAAAATTCCGCGTGTCTGGGCGCATCTGATGAATGATCTGAAACACCCTTCGCTGGCGGCCCTAAACGACTGGGTCACCCGCCATGTTCCGGCCCCAAGCTCGACCATTCTGAACCGGATCAGGGGGGCCGGATCATGACGCCGGACACAGCGATGTTCTTTGCGGCAGGCCACGGCACCCGGATGCGGGAATTGACCCGCGACAGGCCAAAACCGATGATCCCGCTTGGCGGGGTGCCGCTGATCGACCGGGCGCTTGACTGGGCCGACGGGGCGGGCATTCAGAACCGGGTCGTGAATGTGCATTATTTGGGCGAAATGCTTGCGGATCATTTGAAGAACCGGCCGGGATTGCAGATATCCGAGGAACCGGCGCAGGCGCTGGAAACCGGTGGCGGTCTGAAACAGGCGCTGCCGCTGTTGGGCCGTGATCCGGTCTATACTCTGAACCCCGACGCCGTGTGGACCGGTGCCAATCCGTTCACCCAACTCGCCGCATATTGGCGGCCTGAAGACATGGATGCGCTTTTGCTGCTGGTGCCGGTCACGTCGGCGCTTGGGCACAGTTCGGGCGGGGATTTCACGATGTCGGATCGGGGCAACCTGAGGCGCGCCGTCAAAACCGACCCCCTGGCCTATGTCTATACCGGCGCGCAAATCATCGCCACCGGAGGGCTTGGCTCGATCCGGCAGGATGTGTTTTCCCTGAACCTGCTTTGGGACCGGATGATGGCCAATGACCGGCTGTTTGGCTGTGTTTATCCCGGCGATTGGATCAGCGTTGGCACGCCGGAATCCCTGGCCCTGGCCGAGGCGCATCTGCGCCGGATTTCCGATGTTTGAGCCGGGCTCCGCACGGGTTTTCGGCCTGCCGCCGGGCTGTGATTTCGGGGCCGAGTTCCTGAACGGACTGCACCAGCGCCTAACGGGCCAACCGCCCGAGGCGCTGGCGCGGGTTCAGATCTGGGTGAACAACCAGCGCACCAAACGGCACCTTACCGGGCTTTACCAAAAAGGCCCGCCGCGCCTGTTGCCACGCATTCGGGTGATCACCGATATTGGCAGCGACCCGATGATCGCCCCGGGCATTCCTCTGGGTGTTAACCCTTTGCGGCGGCGTTTTGAGCTGGCGCAGCTGGTTTCCGCCCTGTTGGACAAGGAAGCCGATCTGGCACCGCGATCCGCCATTTTTGATCTGGCCGATTCCCTGGCCGGATTGATGGACGAAATGCATGGCGAGGGCGTTTCGGTGGATCAGGTCCTGTCTTTGGATCTGGCCGAGGCGTTTTCGGAATACTGGAAACGCAGCCTGGCTTTTCTGAATATTCTTGCCCCGTATTTTGCGGATTCCTCGGAACCAGACACTGAAACCCGACAACGCCTGGCGATTGAAAGCCTGACCCGGCAATGGGCCGAAAATCCGCCCGTGGATCCGGTTCTGGTTGCCGGGTCGACCGGTTCACGCGGCACGACGGCCCTATTCATGCAGGCGGTTTCAAAGCTGCCGCAAGGGGCGATCGTGCTTCCGGGATTTGATTTTGACCTGCCCGCCGAGGTTTGGGAAAATCTGAAACAGCCGCAGTTCAGCGCCGACCATCCACAAGCGGTGCTGGCCAAGTTGGTTGAAGCGCTGCAGGCACCGCCGCAATCGGTCGCCAACTGGTCGGGGGCTGTGCCGGAAAATCCGGCGCGCAATCGGTTGATGTCGCTGGCCCTGCGCCCGGCGCCCGTGACCGATCAATGGATGATCGAAGGCCCCCGTCTGCGCGACATCCCCGAGGCGACCAACCGCGTCGCTCTGATGGAGGCCCCGAGCCAACGCGAAGAAGCGGTGGCGATAGCCGTTTGTCTGCGTGCCGCCGCCCAGCAGGGAAAGAAGGCGACCCTGATTTCACCGGATCGCGGTCTGACCCGGCAGGTCACCGCCGCCCTACAGCGCTGGAATATCCTTCCCGATGACAGCGCAGGCCGTCCTTTGCCGCTGACTCCGCCCGGGGTTTTCCTGCGGCTGGTGGCCGGTCTGATCGGTCAGCGCCTGACGTCGGAAAACCTGTTGATCCTACTGAAGCACCCTTTGACCCACAGTGGCGGCGGGCGCGGGCGGCACCTGTTGTGGACCCGCGAGCTTGAGTTGAACCACCTGCGCGGCGGATCGCCTTTCGTCGCTTTTGACCAGATGCTTTATTGGGCCGGGAAGCAAAAGAAGTCACAACATATAATTATATGGATCAATTGGTTACGATCTATTGTTGAAGCACTTTCTGAACATAAATCCAGTGCGCTTTCGGATTTTGTCACGCAAACCCGACAGGCTGCCGAGGCTTTGTCGCGCGGCAGCCGTCTGGATGCCTCGGACGGTGAATTGTGGTTAAAGGATGCGGGCAAAAAGGCGCTGGAAACCTTTGAGAATCTTGCGGAAACAGCCGACGCCGCAGGCAATGTGACCGCCTCGGAATATCATGCGATCCTGCGTTCGGTGCTGAACCGCGCAGAAGTGCGCGATGCCACCACGCCGCATCCGCTGATCTCAATCTGGGGCACGATCGAGGCGCGTATTTCGGATGCTGATATCGTGGTTCTGGGCGGTTTGAACGAAGGTGTCTGGCCGAATATTCCGGCCCCCGATCCCTGGTTGAACCGCAACATGCGGATGTCGGCAGGGCTGCTGTTGCCCGAGCGGCGAATCGGTCTTGCGGCGCATGACTTTACCCAGGCAGTCGCTGCGCCCGAGGTGTTGCTGACGCGGTCGTTGCGACAAGGCGATGCGCCAAGCGTCGCTTCGCGCTGGCTGATCCGTCTGACCAATCTGATGTCCGGGATCGGGGAAGAGGGTGAAACCGGATTGAAAGACATGCGCCATCGCGGCCAAAAATGGCTGAGCCTGGCCGCAAAGCTTGAAGAGCCGGACGGCCCGTTGCCGGCTGAGCCGCGCCCGGCAGCGATGGTGCCGTCAACGCTGCATCCGCGCAAACTGTCGGTCACGCGCATCAAGGTTCTGATCCGCGATCCCTATGCGATCTACGCGCAATATATCCTGCGCCTCAGCAAGCTGGACCCGTTGCGCCGCGAGCCTGACGCGTTGATCCGTGGACAGGCGATTCACGCGGTTCTGCATGAGTTTGTGGCGTCAACCTTGCAGGAGCTTCCGCCGGATGCGGCCCAGCGCCTGATGGAGATTGCCGCCCGTATTTTCGCCAAGGATGTGCCCTGGCCCGCCAATCGCCGCCTGTGGCTGGCGCGGCTGGGACGCGTTGCAGATCGGTTCGTTCAAACCGAAATGCAGCGCCGCCAACGCGCCCTGCCGATCAGTTTTGAGGTGAAGGGCGGACGCCCGCTGGCCGCGCCGGATTTCCTGTTGACCGGCACTGCCGACCGGATTGACCGCGCGCCGGATGGCAGCCTGATCATCTACGATTACAAGTCCGGCACCATTCCCACCAAGGCCCAGATCAAGGAGTTTGACAAACAACTGCCCTTGGAAGCCGCGATTGCAGAAAGCGGCGGGTTTCAGGACGTGCCCGCCGGGCCGGTCAGCGGGCTGGAATATGTCGGACTTGGCGGTGATGCCAAAATTCAGGCGGTGGAAATGTCTGAAGACCTGATCGAGGAAACCTGGGCGGGACTGGCACGGTTGATCGCGGCCTATCGCAGCGGCAAGACCGGCTATGGTTCGCGGACCCGGATTGAACGCCGCAGCGATACCGGGGACTATGATCATCTGGCCCGGTTCGGAGAATGGGAAGACAGCGACGCGCCGCAACCGGTGGATTTGACATGACCGGACAAAACGACGCCACTCTGGCCCAGATTGCCGCCGCCGATCCCGACGTTTCGACCTGGGTCGGGGCCAATGCGGGCTCGGGCAAGACGCGGGTGCTGACCGACCGGGTGGCGCGGTTGCTGCTGCGCCAAACGCCGCCGCAAAAAATCCTGTGCCTGACCTATACCAAAGCCGCTGCCGCCCATATGCAAAACCAGTTGTTCAAGCGTCTGGGCGAATGGGCAATGCTGCCGGATGCCAAATTGCAAGAGGCGCTGGTGCATCTGGGCGAGCCGGTGACAGATTTCACCCCCGCTTATCTGCGCAACGCCCGCACCCTGTTTGCCCGCGCGCTGGAAACCCCGGGCGGGCTGAAAATTCAGACCATCCATTCGTTTTGCGCCGCACTTTTGCGCCGCTTTCCGCTTGAGGCCGGGGTGTCACCGCAGTTTCAGGAAATTGATGAACGCAGCGACCGCAAGCTGCGCGCCGACATTCTGGAAGAACTGGCGGACGCTGCCGATACTGCGGCGATGGACGGATTTGCGCGGCATTTGTCGACCGACAATCCCGACAAGATGTTGAAGGATATCAGCAAGCGGCGGGAATATTTCACGCAAGAATGGTCCGACGCCGATATCTGGCGCGCCTTTGGTCTGGCGCCCGGTTATGATGCCGGGACTTATCTGGCGCAGGTGTTGCCGGACTGGGCAGCCGGGGTGCTTGGGGATCTGACCGTCGTGCTGCGGACCGGAACCGTCACAGATATTAAGAACGCGGATGTTCTGGCCGGTCTTTCGTTGGACCGCCCGGACATGTCTGTGGCCGAAGCGCTTGAAAACATGTTTGTTTTCGGTGCCGAAACAAAGTTTCCAAATACTGCAAAGCTGACCACATTCCCAACCAAGGACCTCCGTGAGGTCCATCCCGATCTGATCGACGCGGTGCAGCAATTGATGTTGGGCTTTGAAGCCGCCAAACCGCACAGACAGGCGCTGGCCGTCGCGGAACGCACGCGCGCCCTGCACCGGTTTGCCCGCGCCTATCTGCCGGAACATGCGCGGCGCAAACAGGCGATGGGCTGGCTTGATTTTGACGATCTGATCCTGAAAGCCCGCGCCTTGCTGACCGAAAGCGGTATGGCGCAGTGGGTCTTGTTCAAGATGGATGGCGGCATTGATCATATTCTGGTGGACGAGGCGCAGGACACCAGCCCTGAACAATGGGCCGTTGTGGCCAAACTGGCCGAGGAATTTTCGACCGGTGCGGGCGCGCGGGATGTCCGGCGCACCCTGTTTGTGGTCGGAGATGAGAAACAGTCGATCTATTCGTTTCAGGGCGCAGATCCCCGCGCCTTTGATGAAATGCGCGGCCACTTTTCCGCCCGGCTGGCGGCGGTCGGGGACGCGCTGGAACAAAAGGAGCTGTTGTTTTCGTTCCGTTCATCCCCTGCCATCCTGCGGCTGGTCGATATGGTGATGCAGGCCGGTGGCGGCGGGACAACCACCCACCGTGCGTTTTATGACAAATTGCCGGGGCGGGTTGATCTTTGGCCAATGGTGGAAAAATCTTTGGACCCCAAGGATGAACACTGGGAAGACCCCGTCGATCTGATTTCCGAGGCGCATCACGCGGCGATTCTGGCTGATAAAATTGCGT
>JAURMY010000359.1 GCA_030830465.1 Alphaproteobacteria bacterium | reverse complement strand
CCCCCCGGTTCCACTACGATTTTCAGTCGTTGGAAGGCCTGACCCATGGCTTTCAGGCAGTCCAGATCACTTACCGCGATGCCGTCCGGGCAGTGAGATTTGAGGATCGGGAATGTCAGCTGGCCCGGCGAAGGGGTGATGATCGCATCGCAGATCGACCCCGAAACAGCGGCGTTCTTTTCGATGCGGCCGCTGGCAAGGGATCGTTTTACATCCTCAAAGCCAAGCGGTTCACAGGGACGTACCACCAGATCGGGGGCCAGTTCCGCAAGTGCCAGCGCAATGCCGGATGTCAGGCCGCCGCCACCGCAGGGCACCAATACCTGCGCGCTTGAAACGCCCTGTTCTGCCGCCTGGGCCGCGATTTCCAGTCCGGTCGTGCCTTGCCCGGCGATGACCAGGGGTTCGTCATAGGGTTTGACCAGCGTTAGGCCGCGCGCGGCACTGAGGCGGGCGCCGATCTCGTCGCGGTCTTCGGTGTTGCGGTCATAAAGCACAACCTCGGCCCCCAGCGCCCTTGTGTTGGCGATTTTCAAGGCGGGCGCGTCCTTTGGCATGATGATGACAGCCGCCACACCATGCATTTTTGCGGCCAAAGCGACGCCCTGCGCGTGGTTGCCGGATGAGAACGCGATCACCCCTTTGGCACGGGCCTGTGGCGACATGCCGGACAGGGCCGACCAGCCGCCCCGGAACTTGAACGACCCTGTGTGTTGCAGGCATTCCGCCTTGACCAGGACGCGGCGTCCGGCGATGTCGTCCAGAAAAGGCGAACTGAGCAGGGGGGTTTGGCGCACGGTTCCTTTTGCACGTTCCGCAGCGGCATGGATCATGGCGATTGTGCTCATCGGGTTTGCTCCAGAAAGGCGTTGATGACGGCCAGACTTTGCGGCTCGTCCAGCATCGGGGCGTGGCCGCGATCGGGCACTTCGGCGAACAGCATATCGGGGCGGCGGCTGCGCATTTCATTGGCCGTTTCCGGGGTCAGCAATTGCGAATTCGCGCCGCGCAGCAGGGCGACAGGCAGGCCTGCCAAAGCGTCAAACAGGGGCCAAAGATCCGGTGTCGGGCCGCTAAAAGCTGCCTCAACACTGAGGCGCAATTTGGGATCATAGCGGATTTCAAGCCCGTTCGGGGTTTCGTGAAACATATGTGCCATCTCGCGATGCCAGCGGTCCGCCGGGACATTGGCAAAGCCGGGCATGGTGGCGGGCATCTTTTCCGCCGCTTCAGCCAGAGTTTTGTAGGGCGGATTGACACCGACATAGGACACGATCCGGCCCAGATCCGCCTTGTTCAGGACCGGTCCGACATCGTTCAGCAGAAGGCCCGAGACCCGCGCCCGGGCCGTCGCCACCATGAACATGCCGTTCATGCCGCCGCGCGATGTGCCGATCACGGCGGCCTTGTCGATCTTCAGATGGTCAAGCAATTCCACGGCGTCACGCGCCTCGACCGGCACGGAATATGTCATCGGGTCGGGCGCGTGATCTGACTCCCCGCGCCCGCGATAGTCCATTGCAATCACGCGATAACCGGGCAGGCAGGCGGTCATTGCATCAAAGTCATGGCGGTTACGGGTCAGCCCGGCCAGACACAGAACAGCAGGGCCGCTGCCCTGATCTGAAAAGGCCAGTTTCAGGCCGTCGGATGAGGTGAAAAACGGCATCAATCGGCCCCGGCAATGGCTGGAATTGTGGTCAGGTCTTTCAGCGTGACCTGTGGTGTCCATGGCAGGCGTTCCATCGGCACACCCGCGCGGTTGACCCAGGCGGTCTTGAAGCCCTGTTTGACCGCGGCGCAGGCGTCCCAACAGTTTGACGATACGAACAGCACCTGATCGGGGGTGCAGCCAAAGCGCTTCATCACAAGATCATAGACCGATTTGTGCGGCTTGAAGATGCCGACATCCTGAACCGACAGGACATCGTCCAGAAGGTCGCCAAGCCCGGCGGAACTGACGGCACCGTTCAGCATATCCGGCGAGCCGTTGGACAGGATCGCGGTGGCATAGCCTTTGGCTTTCAGGGCGGCCAGCATGGCCGGAACCTCGGCATAGGCCGAAAGCGCCCAATAGAGAGCCAGCAGCCGCTCGCGCAGTTCCGCGTCACCGTTCAAACCGTTAAGTTCCAGCGCGAAATCAAGGCCGTCCTGGGTGACGGCCCAGAAATCGGCATGGGCGTCGGACACCGCGCGCCACCAGGTGTATTCGATCTGTTTGGTGCGCCAGTCGGCGGCCAGTTTCTGCCATTTGGCCGCCAGAACCTCGCGCCCCGGTTCGGCGGCGCATTCGCGGGCGGCGGCGGACACGTCAAAAAGCGTGCCGTAAGCGTCAAAAATACAGGTTGTTATGGGCATCACGGCTCCTCTGGTTGGGGGCAATGTGGCACAGGGCTTGGAGGAGGGGAATAGCGGAAATGGGGCATGCCCAGACGGTCAGTCCGGCAAGATTGACTGGGTTTGGGCCGACCCCGGCCGGTCACAAGTTTTCGGGTTGCGCCATGCCCAGAACGTGATAGCCGCCGTCGACCCGAACAATCTCGCCGGTGGTGCAGGCACCGTAATCGGACGCCAGATAAACCGCCGTGCCGCCGACCGCCTCCAATGTCGCGTTGGCGCGCATCGGGGCGTTTTCCTGGGTCTGGCGATAGGTTTTACGCGCGCCGCCAATGGCAGCCCCGGCGAGTGTCCGCATCGGCCCCGGCGAAATCGCGTTCACCCGGATGCCTTCCGGGCCAAGGTCATTGGCCAAATAGCGCACGGCGCTTTCAAGGGCCGCCTTGGCCACGCCCATGACATTGTAAAACGGCGTGACCCGGTTGGAACCTTGATAAGTCAGGGTCAGGATGGTGCCGCCATTGGTCATCAGCGGACGCGCCCGGCGGGCCACCTCGATCAGGGAATAGCAGGAAATATCCAGCGAATTTTTGAAATTCGCCCGGCTGGTGTTGATGAAGCGCCCGGTCAGTTCGTTCTTGTCCGAAAAGGCGATGGCGTGAACCAGAAAGTCCAGCCCGCCCCATTCCTTTTGCAGCGTGGAAAACGCCAGATCCAGGCTTTCGTCATTGGTCACATCCGCATCCACCAGAATGGTCGATCCGATGCTGGCGGCCAGCGGTTCCAAGCGTTTGCCAAAAGCCTCGCCCTGATAGGTGAACGCCAGTTCCGCGCCTTCGGCAGCCATGGCTTTGGCGATGCCCCAGGCGATGGATTTGTCATTGGCGACCCCCATGATCAGGCCGCGTTTCCCCTTCATCAGGTCTGCCATTGTGTCACCCGTTATATTT
>JAURMY010000358.1 GCA_030830465.1 Alphaproteobacteria bacterium | reverse complement strand
TGTCATCGCAACAGCCGCATGTCCGGGGCGGCATCGCCCATCAGCATATCCCCAAGCTCGCGCAGCAGTTTCATCGTCATCACCCGTTTGAAATCGTGAAACCCGGTGGCGGCGATCACAAAGGCCCCCGGTCCGTTGACAACCTCGCGGCGGTAATACTCGCTGAGGCCCGGTTCGGTGGCCTCGATGGCCAGCGCGTTCACCGTGACATCGGCAAGCGGAAAGGCGGCATAGGCCAGGGTCGGGGCGAAACCCTCGTTGTTCGGCCCATCGCCGGACAGGTCGATCTTTTTGTCGTCACAGGGCGGGCTGTGGCGCAGCATGGTCGCGCCAAATCCCAGCGCGTAACCAATGGCGGTTGGAAATTCTTTCTGGCTGCGGGTTGCGGCGGCCAGGGTTTCAGCCACCCGCAAGATATCGGCGCGGGTGCGGATTTCGGTCCAGTCAAGCTTGATTTCGCTTTGGTATCGACCGCTCCATTCATAAACCGCCAGGGCCACCGTGTTGCCCGC
Organism: Alphaproteobacteria bacterium; assembly: GCA_030830465.1. Next base: position 2,029 of record JAURMY010000358.1, on the reverse strand, counting down.
ATTGGGCAGCAATGCGGCCTGAACATCCTCGTTCAGGATCGCCGCCGCCAACCCGTCGCGTTGCAGGGCATATTCCTCATCGTCGATGGATGAGGACACATCAATCGCCAGCAACAACGCCAAACGACAGGCGGCAACCCCCTGACCGGGCAGGGCGGACAGGCAAAGGCACAGGCTGAAAAATACGGATTTCATCATCACAAGCTCGACAAGGAAGGGCTGAGTTCACGCAACAGTTTCAGGAACATGGCGCGGGGAAAATCGTCATAATCCTTTGAGATTTGAACGAAACCCAGCGGCCCGCGTTTGATTTCGGTCTGGTAGAATTCCAACGGGTCAGGGGTGTCGCCGCGCACCACCAGACCGTTGATGATCACGTTGCTGGACTCGATACTGTCGGCCACCGGACCGACCGGCAACCCGATATTGCGTATGCCGTCGCCGGAAATGTCGATGACCTGCCGCTTGCAGGGCTGCGGGGTCTTGGCAAACAGGCTGTTGGCCTGCAACAGGGCTTCGCCGGGCGAGGTCAGTCCAAAGCGGTAGAAACGCGGCATCCCGTCAATCGCCTCGGCCAAGGCCAGCACCGAGGCCTTATCCGTGACATGCCGCCAGGGCAGCATCTGGTGCTGTTGGTCCGGGCCGCTCCATTGCAGGGCGGTGACCAGCGCGCCGCCGTTCAAAAACCCGATCAGGGCCTGAATTTCCGGATCGCGAAACGCCTCGGCGGTGCCGTGCCGGATCAGATCAAATTCGCGCGCGTCAACCGAGCGTGACACGTCAAGCGCCAGCACCAGCGCAACCGAACAGGCCGCCGCAAGCCCGGTGGATATCGCCCAGAAAAAGACCGCCGCAAGGATCAGGCGCATCATGTCTCCGCCACTGCCAAACTGGCCGCAGTAGACCGCGCCGCCCCCGGCAAGTCAAATCACAGACGCGCCAAGCGCGCCGGGCAAGAGCATTACAAAGCCGTGGTCACCGGCGGCGGGGCGGCGGTTTCCGTGGTTGGCCAACCCATAAGTTTTCTAAGTTTTATCAGTGACTTGCGGTATGTTTCGTTGTTCATATAACCGACATGCCGGTCGGAATCGAGCATATGCAGCCCGCCGGTCACGTCAAAATCGGTTTGCGCGATGACCTGGCCGAGTTTTGCAAACTGCGCAGGATCTTTTGCATCTGCCGCAATGGCGCGTCCGATGACCCAGCTCATCTCATTGAACAGGCTGAAGGAGGACCCGTTGCTTTCGACGAAACTCAGCAGAAAAAGGCCGGGCAGGGGGGCAAAGATCGACAGGGGCGGCATGATGCGCCCGCGATGCCAGGGCAGCGAATTTTCCGCGATATATGGGATTTCCCAGTCATAGCCGGTGGCGCAGATCACTTGATCAAAGGCCTCGCTGTGCCCGTCGGTGAACACAACCTTATCGCTGTCAAACGCTTTGATATCGCCCAGAATATGCACATCGCCATGGCGCAGGTGATGCACGAACTGATCGTTCAGCAAAGGGTGGGTTTCCATCAGGCGGTGATCCGGTTTGGGCATGCCATATTTGGTCAGATCGCCCAGAATGAAGCGCAGCAATTTTGTGAAAATGAACTGGCGCAAGCGGATCGGCAGTTTTGGCCCCTCTGCCGCGAACACATCGGCGGGTTTGCCCAGGATATGTTTCGGAATGACGTGATAGCCGCGCCGGATCGACACCGCCGTACGGGCTGCGGTGCGCGCGGCGTCACAGGCGATATCAACGCCGGAATTGCCCAGCCCGACGATCAGCACCCGCTGGCCTGTCAGTTCATCCGCCTGTTTGAACGTGGCCGCATGGCGCAGGGTGCCGGTAAACCTGCCGGGCCAGCGCGGCGTCATCGGTTTCCAATTCGATCCATTGGCCGCGATCAGCCAGCGGAATGTCTGGGTCTTGCCGTCGTCTGTTGTGACATGCCAGCCGCCCTCGACCGGTTCGGCCCGTGCCACTGTTGTGTTGAACCGGGTCTTGCGGTCAATGCCATAGTCCTTGGCGAACTGCCGGAT
>JAURMY010000357.1 GCA_030830465.1 Alphaproteobacteria bacterium | reverse complement strand
GGTAGGTTCGACTGTTATTTCAGCGCCGCTGCCGCTGACGGTGATCTAGGGATATCTCGGCGCGGGTAAAACCACGCTGCTGAACGCGATTCTGGCCCGTCCGCTGGGGCTGACCATCACCGTGCTGGTCAATGATTTCGGCGAAATCGCGATTGACGAAAGCCTGATCGTCAACAAGACCGGCGACACGATCGCGCTGACCAATGGCTGCGTCTGCTGCACTATCGGCGGTGATCTTTACGACGCGATCGACCGGATCCTCGGCGCAGACACCCGCCCCGACCGGCTGGTCATCGAAACCTCAGGCGTTGCCGATCCCGCCAAGATCATGCAGATCGCCGCGGCCGAGCCCGATCTGCGGCCGGACCGCACCGCGGTCCTGATCGACAGCCTCAATTTCCCGACCCATCTGCGCGATCCCTATCTGGGCGACAGCCTGCTGCGGCAGATATCGGCCGCCGATCTGCTGATCCTGACGAAAACCGACCTTGTGTCCGATGCGCAAACCGCCGGCCTGATCGACCAGCTTGCCGCCACAGCCCCCGGCGTCCCGATCCACAGTGCCGGGCGCAGCCTGCAAACCGAAACCCTGTTTGCCCTGCGCGACCGGCCCGCCGCCCGGACCCCGGCACATGACCACCATCACGACCACGACCACGACCACGGCACCGAATATGCCACCTGGGCCTATCACGGCCCCGCCCGTCTTGCGCCCGACCTGCTGAAATCCGTCTCCGGATCAAAAGACACCGCCTGCCTGCGCCTCAAAGGCCATGTGACCACCGAAGCCGGCGACAGTTTCGCGGTCCAGCGCGCCGGCGAACAATGGCAAAGCACGCCGATCCCGCCCCGCACCGACAGCCAGATTGTCGCCATCGGCACCGCCAGAACCTTCGATCCGGCCCGCCTCAACGCCCTGACCGAACCGGCCTGAACCCCGGCTTTTCCACCATCTTTGTTCGAAAAATACTCCGGGGGTCCGGGGGCTGGCCCCCGGCCCGGTCAGGTCTGTCAGATCACCACAATATCGCGCGCAACCCGTGCGGTCAGAACCTCAGGCGCACCATCGGTGATCAGGATATTCTCCTCATGCACCATCATCAGTCCCGGCGCGATCTCCAGCGACGGCTCAAGCGTCATCACCATGCCCGGTTCCAGAACCGTGCGGTCATTGGCGGCAATCGACGGCCATTCGGTCAACTGCATCCCCAAACCGTGCCCGATCCGCCCCACATTGGACCCGCCCCCGATGACCTTTTGCATCGCGGCAAACAAGGTATCACAGGAGGTCCCGGCACGGGCCGCATCCAGTCCGGCCTCGGTCGCGTCCCACAGGCGGTGATGGGCCGCCCGCGCTGCCGCATCCGCTGACCCGATCGCGAAATTCCGGTCGAAATCGCAGAAATACCCGGCCAGCGTCGCGCCGGTGTCCAGCATCAGGATATCGCCGGCCTGCAACGGCACATCGCCGGGCGGCGAGATCACATCGCCGTACCCACCCTGTCCGGCACCGCCCACCAGATAAGGCACATCCTCGGCCCCTGCCTGCAAAAGCGCAATCTTGAAGGCCTTAAAGGCCGCCGACAGGGCTTGCCCTTCATGAAACAGCTGCCCCGCCTGGGCAAAGGCCGCACTGCCGATGCCGCATATCCGCCGGATCACCGCGATTTCAGCCTCGGATTTCACCTGCCGCAAACGCCGCACCAACCCGGTTGCATCGACCAAAGTCGCGTTCAGCCCCGCGCGCAGCCGGTCATAATCACCGGGCGGCATCCGCAAATAAGCCTCCTGCCCCATCGGCATCCCGATCCGGCGGCAGCCTTGCAGCGCCGCAAGCAACAGCGAAATCCCTTCGTCCTCCGGCGCTGGCGAGGCCCAGCAGCGGATGTCGCGCACAAAGGTCTGGCCCATCAGCTCGGCCCCGATACTCGGGATGACCGCCACCGGCGCACCATCGGCAGGCAGGACCAGAAACCAGGGCCGGGTCGGGCTTTGCCAGAACAGCGTGCGAAACCCGGTGAAATACCGCATTTCAGCCTCGGTCGTGAACAACAGGGCGTCCATATCCTGCGCCCGCATCAAGGCCTGCGCCCTTGCGCAGCGCGCCTGAAACTCTACATGCGGAAAATCAGGCATCGGCGGGGCCTTCGGACAGAAACAGCAAAACCGAACTTTGATCGTTTACCCCGGCGACATGGGCTGCCGCTGCAAATTTCAGCCCGGCATAGCCCGCCCCGCCCGAGGGCGAGGTCGCCAGTCCGCAACCGGCCAGATCGGCAATCGCACCTTGAACATCCGCGTCCGACAGGGTCATGAAATAATCCGCATCCCGCGCCAGCGACTTCAGCGCCAGATGCGACGGTTCCTTGCAATCCAGCCGCCCCATATTGGACACAGGCCCGGTGGTGACAACCGGCTTGCCCGCCTCGATACTGGCCTGCAAGGCCGGGGCGGCCTCGGGCTCCACCACCACGATCACCGGCCGGTCGCCCCCGCGCAGGCGCAGATGGGCCGCGGCGGCGGCGGCCAATCCGCCCACGCCCGCTTGCAAAAAGATATGGCTTGGCGCCGGACCGGGGGCTTCAAAATCGCTGGCGGCCTCGGCGGCCATGGCCAGATACCCCTCCATCACATCCAGCGGCAATTCGGTATAGCCGGGCCAGCTGGTATCGGACAGCAACTGCCAGCCGTTCCGGTCGGCGGCCCGTTGTGCCGCGGCCAGTGACGCCTCATATTCGTCACCCTCCCGCACCACCTCGGCGCCAAAACCGCGCAGCCGTTTGGCAAAACTTTCCGGCACGGTTTGCGCGATATAGATGACCGCGCGCGCGCCAAAGACCTTGGCCCCCGCGGCAATCGACATGCCGTGATTGCCTGCCGTCGCGGCCACGAAAACCTCGCCGGTCAGCGCGGTTTTGGCCGCTTCCGGCTGAAACAGCGCATCCCCCAGCCTGTCATGCGCACGCTTGGCGATGGCATAGGCGGCGCCAAGCGCCTTGAAGCTGCCAAGCCCCATGCGGGCGCGCTCGTCTTTGATGTCAAGCCGGGCGATTCCCAGGTCCGCCGCCAGTCCCGGGCAAGCAACCAGCGGGCTTTTCTGCGCCGCCGGGCAATGCGCCAAAAGGCTGAACACGCC
>JAURMY010000356.1 GCA_030830465.1 Alphaproteobacteria bacterium | reverse complement strand
TTGCCGTCGCCGCCAGCACGCAAAGCATCGGACTGGGTGAGGAATTTGCGCCGGGCACCAGCGCCGTCAGCTTCATAGAATCAAAGCCGTTTGAGGGGAATTCCCTGACATCCGACGCCGGGTCCTTTGCCTATATCGCCGAACTGGTGCGCGCTCATCCGGGGCTTTCGATCGGCGGGCCAAGTGTGCACTGGATTTACGAAGCCCTGTTTGAAACCCGCGAACTGGCCCGGCTGGACGCGCCAAAGGCAGAAACCTTGTGTTTTCTGGGCAGCGACGAAACCGTGGTCGACAAGCGTGATGTGGTCGCGATTATTGACCGTTGGCCCGGTGCGCAGTTGGAAATGCTTTCCGGCGCAAGGCATGAAATCCTGATGGAAACCGCCCAAATCCAAACGCGGTTTTTTGAGGCCGCCGATCTGTTTTTTCAAACCGGAACGGCCTGAAGCGTCTGGTGTTTCAGGCGGGAACGCCGCGCAAAACCTGCAACGCCAAAGCGTGAACCTCTGGCGAACCAGCGGCAAGGATGCGGCCGCCGTCATGGGCGGGGCCGCCCTGCCAGTTGGTGACAATGCCGCCGGCCGCCTCGACCACCGCAATCGGGCCTTGCACGTCATACGCTTGCAATCCAGCCTCAACCACCAGATCGATCTGCCCCGCCGCCAGCAAGGCATAGGCATAGCAATCTATCCCGAACCGAACCAGTTTGACCTGTTCGGACAGCGCGCCAAAGCCCTGCGCCTCAGCCGCATTGCCGACCTCGGGATAGGTTGAGAACAGCGTTGCCCCGGACAAGGCGGCGCATGGCCGGGTGGCTAGCGGCACTGTGCCGTTCGGTCCGCGAAGTTCGGCCTGGCCAAAGCCGCCGGAAAATCGCTCACCGATATAGGGTTGGTCGATGATGCCAAAGACCGGCGCGGCCCCGGCATTGACCGCGATCAACACGCCCCAGGTCGGGGTGCCCGAGATATATCCCCGCGTGCCGTCAATCGGGTCCAAAACCCAGGTCAGACCAGTGGTGCCGGATTTGGCGCCGAACTCCTCGCCCAGAATGGCATCGTCGGGGCGCATTTCGGCCAGGATGGCCCGCATCGACTCCTCGGCCCCGCGATCGGCGGCGGTCACCGGATCAAAACGGTCGGTTTCCTTGTTGTCGGCGGTCAGCCCGGTCTGGCGGAAATAGCGCAGAGTCACGGGACGGGCGGCATCCGCCATGGCATGGGCGGTTGCCTTCAACTCGGCCCGCAGTTTTTCGGTCAATTCAGTCATAAAATCCCCGCCCCGTGAACACCGTCCGGTGAGGCGGGAATTTCATATTGCTTCGCACAGGTCAACCTGTCTGCGAATGCCGGTCAGGCGGCGTCACTCAGCACGCGGGCCAGATCGAACAGGCGGCGGCGCTGGTTTTCCGGAATGGCATAATAGGAGCGCACCAGCTCCAGGGCCTCCTTGTCTTTCAGAAGGTCGCCCTGCGGATTGCTTTGCGCCGCGGCCGTGGCGTTTTCGTCTTCCAGACCCTCAAAGAAGAAGCTGATCGAAACATCCATGACCTTGGCAATGTCCCACAGACGGGAGGCGCTGACGCGGTTCATGCCGGTTTCATATTTCTGAATTTGCTGGAACTTGATTCCAACCGCTTCGCCCAGCTGTTGCTGAGTCATGCCCACCATCCAGCGGCGGTGACGAACGCGTTTTCCGACATGTACATCTACAGGGTGTTTCATAGTCTACTCCTTTGTTCCCTCAACAGTATATTAAGCAATTTTCGTGCCAATATCCCGTGGAACTGTACATTTTTGGAAATTACCTTAGGTAAAATCATCTATACGGTTGTGATATAAATATAAATTATTTGTTCACAGAGCCGTGAAGTCTGCCGCAAAAGACGAATGATTTCCGTTAAAAATCAATCTAAGGGTGTTTCGCAAATTGCGATGCATATTGCGAAACACCCTTAGGGTTATTCTTGCATTTTGCGAGAATGCCGTTTCCGCTCGTGCGGATCGAGGTAGCGCTTGCGCATCCGGATCGCTTTGGGCGTCACTTCGACCAGTTCGTCATCATCAATATAGGCAATCGCCTCTTCCAGGGAAAACCGCGCCGGGGTCGTCAGCCGGACCGCTTCATCGGTGCCGCTGGCGCGTACGTTCGTCAGTTTTTTACCCTTCAGCGGGTTCACTTCCAGATCATTGCCGCGCGAGTGCTCGCCAATGATCATGCCAGTATAAACCGGCATTTGCGCGCCCAGAAACAAGCGGCCGCGATCTTCAAGATTGAACAGGGCATAGGGAACGGTCACGCCGTTTTCCATCGAGATCAAAACCCCCTCGCGGCGGCCCGGAATGGCGCCCTTGAACGGCGCCCAGGCGTGAAACACCCGGTTCAGAACCCCGGTGCCGCGCGTGTCGGTCAGAAATTCGCCGTGATAGCCGATCAGCCCGCGCGACGGCACATGCGCGATGATGCGGGTCTTGCCAACGCCGCCCGGCTTCATCTCCACCAGTTCACCCTTGCGGCCCGCCAGTTTCTCGATCACGGCACCGGAATATTCGTCGTCCACATCAATTGTGGCTTCTTCGATCGGCTCCATGGTCACACCGTCCACTTCACGGAACAGGACCTGCGGACGTGAGATCGACAGTTCAAAGCCCTCACGGCGCATGTTTTCGATCAAGACGCCCATCTGCAATTCGCCGCGGCCGGACACTTCAAACGCTTCGCCGCCCGGCGTATCGGCGACCCGGATAGCGACGTTGCTTTCGGCTTCGCGCAGCAGGCGCGCGCGGATCACCCGGCTTTGCACCTTGTCGCCGTCGCGACCGGCGAGCGGGCTGTCATTGATCCCGAACGTGACCGAAATCGTCGGCGGATCAATCGGTTGTGCGGGGATCGCGTCGTTTACGTCGGTCGCACACAGGGTATCGGCCACGGTTGCTTTGGTCATGCCGGCGATCGAGACGATATCCCCGGCCACGGCCTCGTCGATTGCCTGTTGGGTCAGGCCGCGAAACGCCATCACACGGGTGACGCGGAAGTTTTCGATCAGTTCGCCCTTGCGGGACAAGGCCTTGATGGTTGCACCGGTTTTCAGGGTTCCGCTTTCGACCCGCCCGGTCAGCACCCGGCCAAGATAGGCGTCGCCGCCCAATGTCGTGGCCAACATGCGGAACGGGGATGCCGTGTCGCCGGCCTGTTTCGGCTCGTGCACATATTTCACGATCAGATCAAACAGGGCATCCAGATTCTTGCGCGGCCCTTCAAGGGTCTCGTCGGCCCAACCCGCCCGGCCCGAGGCGTAAAGCGCCGGGAAATCCAGTTGCTCGTCATTCGCGCCAAGGTTGGCGAACATGTCAAAGCATTCGTCAAGCGCGCGGTCAGGCTCGGCGTCGGGTTTGTCGACCTTGTTCAAAACCACAATCGGGCGCAGGCCCTGTGCCAGCGCCTTGGCGGTCACGAATTTGGTCTGCGGCATCGGGCCTTCTGCGGCATCCACCAGCAATACCACGCCATCGACCATCGACAGGATCCGCTCAACCTCACCGCCGAAATCGGCGTGGCCGGGGGTGTCGACGATGTTGATCCGGGTGCCTTTCCAGACGACCGATGTCGCCTTGGCAAGGATGGTGATCCCGCGCTCGCGTTCCAGATCGTTGCTGTCCATAGCCCGTTCAACCGTCGCCTGATTTTCGCGATAGTTGCCCGACTGCTTCAACAGTTCGTCCACCAATGTCGTTTTGCCGTGATCCACGTGCGCGATGATCGCGATGTTGCGAAGCTCCATGCGCCCAGTCCTTTTTATTTGCGAAGTTGGCGCGGCCTTACCTTAGGCGGCCCCGGTTGGCCAGAGGCAAATGCGCCCGGCCCGCTTTTCCGCAACGGCGCACCCCTTGAGCAACCCTTTTGAACCTGCAAAAGAAGACATAAGCGATCAGCGGGGTAATCATGCGGGCAATTCAGGTGACGAAACTGGGGCAGGCCCCGCAAATCTGCGATATCCCTGTGCCCAATCCCGGACCGGGCGAAGTGCTGTTGCGCAATCTGGCGGTGGGTCTGAATTTTGCCGACACATTGATGGTCGCGGGCACATATCAGGAAAAGCCCGTCCTGCCCTTCACCCTTGGGATGGAGATTTGCGGCGTGATCGAGGCCCTGGGCGAAGGCGTGACCGGCGTTTCGGTCGGGCAGCGGGTGGCGATTGCCGGCGTGTCCGGCGGGTTGGCGGATTTCGGCTGTTTTCCGGCCCATAAATGTGTGCCGGTGCCTGACGGCATGTCTTCGACCGATGCCGCGGCCTTTCTGATCGCTTACGGCACGTCCCATATGGCGCTTGACTATAAGGCGCGGCTGCGCCCCGGCGAAAGGCTGTTGGTGCTGGGGGCATCAGGCGGGGTTGGCCTGACAGCGGTCGAGCTTGGCCATTTGATGGGGGCCGAGGTGATTGCCTGTGCGCGGGGGGCGGAGAAACTGGCGCTGGCCAGGGCGGCGGGCGCAGATCACGTGATTGACAGCGCGTCCGAGGACATCCGCGCCCGCGTCAAATCATTGGGCGGGGCGGATGTGGTTTACGATCCTGTCGGCGGCGATCAGTTCACCCAGGCTTTGCGCGCCTGCAACCCCGAGGCGCGGCTTTTGCCAATCGGGTTTGCCAGCGGAACCGTGCCCCAGATCCCGGCCAATATCCTGCTGGTGAAGAACCTGACCGTGATCGGGTTCTACTGGGGGGCCTATGCCAGGTTCAAACCGCAGGTTCTGAATGACAGCATCGCCCAGTTGTTCCGCTGGCACGCCGAGGGCCGCCTGAAACCCCATGTCAGCCATATTTTGCCGCTGGAAGAAACGGTTCACGGTCTGGACCTGCTGCGCAACCGCGCCTCGACCGGCAAGGTGATTATCACGCTTTAAAGCGTATCCGGCCCCCAAGGCACCGTTAGGCCGTCTTAAACCTTGTAGGCCTGCCGGATCATCGCCGCCAGTTCCGCCACCACCGGGCTTTGCGCCGGACGTTGCGCATAAAGATTGATGTTCATATCCGCAAGATCAGGAAGCTGCCCTTTGTGATCAATGGTTTCGGTGAAGTTCGGCAGGCACCCCTGCAAACAGGCGTGAACCGCCAGATCGGCGGTGACGCAGGCCTCAACCGTGCGGCTGCTTTCGCTTTCTACACCGATTTCCCAAGGGATACCGGCGCGATCCAGGGCCTGCTCGACCGTCGCGCGGAACAGGCTGGAATATTCAAAAGCCAAACGCAGGGGCCGCCCTTTATAGGCCGAACCGCCGGGTGAACCGACCCAGACCATAGGCACGGTTTTTAGCGTTTCACTGTTCGGCCCGGTGCCGGTTTCCGTGGTCAGGATCAGGGCACAATCGCCGCGCGCGAAAAGCTGTTTCAACCGGTTGGTATAGGACGACACCAGTTGCACCTTGACGCGGGGATAGGCGGCGGCAAACCGCTGCAATACCGCCGGGATATGGGGATAAACGATGTCCGACGGCACGCCCAGCGTCACCTCGCCCTCAAAGGCCTTGTCGGTCAGGCGGGCAAGAATCTCGTCGTTCAGGGCGAGCATTTGCCGGGCGTAATTCAGCAATTGTTCGCCCTGCGCCGTCAGGGCGATCTGGCGCGCGGAACGGTCCAGCAATCGCTGGTTCAGGCTGTCCTCCAGCCGCTTTAGTTGCATGGAAACCGCCGATTGGGTCAGGTTCAGAAAGCCCGCCGCACGGGTGACACCGCCCGCGTCAGTCACCGCCACGAATGAGCGCAGGGCCGTCAGGTCAAGATTTCTCATTATCACAATCCGTGATGTTATACCGAAAAAACATTCATTTTACTAATGGAACATTTTTTGCGAACCAGTGCAAGTCGAATTGAAGCGACCAAACCCCCAGCCGAAAGGAACGGACCATGACCATGATCGCAATTTCCACAGACCGCCACCCGGTGCGCATCGTGCCGTTCCTGTTTGCCGTTCTCAGCACCGCGATTGCCGCCAGAAAACAGCGCAAAGTGTTGAAATCGCTGGAAACCGCACAGCTGAACGATCTGGGCATCACCTATAAACAGGCGCTGCGCGAGGCCAGAAAACCGATCTGGGACGTTCCCAAGCACTGGAAACGCTAAAATTCCAGGTTTTTTCGACCCTGCTTGCTTGAAAAAACGGGTCGTTTGCCCAATATACCTTGGTGAAGGCGGCGCGCACTGCGCCGCCCGTTCGTAATCAAGGAGGGCTCAATGGCCGAATTTGAGACAGTCCGCCGCGCAGGCGCGGGCGTCCGCTCTGCACAGATCGATGAAGGTCTGCGCGCACATATGAACAAGGTCTACGGGACCATGTCCGTCGGCCTGTTGGTGACTGCTGGTGTGTCCTGGGCCATTGGCTCGAACGACATGCTGTTGTCGATCTTCCGTAACCCCGAAACATTGGCCCCGAACCTTCTGGGCTATGTGGTGATGTTCGCGCCGCTGATCATGGTTTTCGCGTTCGGCGCTGCCGTGAACCGGTTGTCCGCCGCTGGCGCGCAGTTGTTCTTCTATGCTTTTGCGGCCGTCATGGGCCTGTCAATGGCGTGGATCTTCGCCGCTTTCACGGGCTATTCGATCGCGCAGACCTTTCTGATCACCTCGATTTCCTTCGCCGGCCTTTCGCTGTGGGGCTATACCACCAAGAAAGACATTTCCGGTTGGGGATCTTTCCTGATCATGGGTGTGATCGGCCTTTTGGTGGCGATGATTGTCAACATCTTCCTGGCCTCGCCGGCGATCATGTTCGCGATCTCGATCCTTGGGGTTCTGATCTTCGCGGGTCTGACCGCCTATGACACGCAGAAAATCAAGACGACCTATCTGGCCCATGCCCAGCATGGCGATCAGGAGTGGCTGGCAAAGTCGGCGATCATGGGGGCGCTGAACCTGTATCTCGACTTCATCAACCTGTTCATGTTCCTGCTGCAATTCATGGGCAACCGCGAATAAGCGCAAGGTAACGCTGGACTTTCAGGGGCCGGGGAAGGAAACTTTCCCGGCCCTTTCCTTTTGCCGGAGCCTTTGATGGACTTCACCCTGTT
>JAURMY010000355.1 GCA_030830465.1 Alphaproteobacteria bacterium | reverse complement strand
CGGCGAAGGTTGAAGCCCTGGCCGAGGATATTCTGGAAAACGGCCAGACCACCCCGATCCGCGTGCGCCGGGATGGCGAGGCTTTTGTGCTGGTTGAGGGCCTCCACCGGCTAAAAGCGATGGAGGCTTTGGGCGAGGAGATGATCGACGGCTATCTTGTGCACGCCCAGTTGCACTGAACCGGCAACCCGGCCTATCGCGCCCGTACCGGCGTGCCTTTGAAACATCCCAGGGTGTAGGGGTACTCGTCCGTCAGGTGGTAGTGGTAAATCGCGGTGGCCTTGCCGTCCCACATCACGGTTTCCACATGGCCATGACAGGCATCAAGATCGGCGTTTGACAGGTGTTTTCCCCCCGCCCTGTTCATCCCGTAGATGCCGAACCCGTCCAGCGCATATCCAACCAGACCGGAATGGTTGCGCGGGCCGCTTGCTGTTTCGGTCAGGCAGTCAGACGGGCCGTGGTAATGGTATTGGCCGTTGCGTTCCGGGTGGCCGCTGCAACTGTCCTGAATTTCATGGGCCACCGCGTCGCGGCCGGGGCCGTCCAGCGCGTTGAAAATCGCGACCCCTTCCAGCGACACCCCGATCATCCCCATCGGCAGGCAACTGGGCCGGGCGGCCGCCTGCGGGTTGGCCGGCAGGGTCAGGCTGACCCGCTGGGCGCTGATGCGATTGGGATTGCGGTCATATTGATAGGCGTCGTCGCTGCGGCTGATCGGATAGACGCCGGTTGTGTGTTCGGGCAGTCCCCGCCCGGTGATGCGCCGGGTATTGCCCGACAGGGAAATATCCGCGCCGCCGCCGTTCCAGGACACGGCCCCGTCAACCGTCGGCTTCAGATCGGGATACCAATAGTCGCCCTTGATCCAGTCACCCGCCAGATGCGCCCCGCCCAGATTCGGATTGAAACGGGACTGGCAGGAAAAAACGTAACCGGCGCGGGCGGTGTCGGACACTTTGCCATCGCCCAGCGGGATTTTATCGCTGTGGGTGAAACCGGTTGACGGTATTGCGGTCAAGGCGGCCAGGGCCAGAGTCAGGATCGTGTTGCGGTGCATTGTTTTCCCCTTTTGGTTTTGATCTTGCACAGTCACACGTTGTAAAAACACATTTCCGTCGAAAATTTCGGCGCGGGATGTGATCAAGCTTGCTCTGTTTCTGGTTTCGGAATTGTGATAGATTACATCCGAGCGCAGTTTTCACGGCAGACCCAGAGATGAAAAACATCCTTCTGACCTCTTTGTTCCTGACCCTTCCGGCGGCCTCTGCCCCGGCGGGCGACCTTATCCTGAAAGCCTGCATGCAGGCCGGGCGCAGCGGCACCTCGACCGCGTTATGCACCTGCATTCAGCAAGTTGCGGACGCCAAGCTGGGACGAAAAGATCAGAAATTGGCCGCGAGTTTCTTCAAAGACCCACACAAGGCGCAGGTCATCAGGCAGTCTGACCGCCCCGCGCATGAAATCTTCTGGGCCAGATACAAGGAATTCGGCGCGGTCGCCGAGGATTATTGCGCCGATTACGCCGGATAAACGGCAGCCGGCAATACCTGACTCTTTTAGTTGACAAATTCCCTGAGGGCATTAAACCAACTAAAACAGTCAGAAAAGGATTCCCGATGCCCAAACCCCGCCCTGCCGCCCGAACCGTTGAACCGCGTGTCTGGGCTTTGCTCGGAACCGCCGCCGCAACCGGCCTGACCGTCGCCATGGCGGCCCCTGCCCCACAAGCGGTCGCATCCGGCCTTGCACCCGCCGCGCAAAACATTGTCGTGGCCGGGGAAGTCGGTGAAAGCGGCGAAGGCGCGGTCGCAACAGAAGAAGCCGAAGTGGCCTTTCTGACCCGGCTTGGGTTCTTTGAGGCCACCCATCACATCGTGGCCGGACTTTACGCCTCCGGTCATGCTGATCTGGCGCGCGAACATCTGGAGCTGTCACACCACGCCAGTTATGTCGATATTGAAGGCGATCTGGCCACTTTTCACGCCGAGGGATTTGAGCCGCTTGCCCTGGCTTTTGCCGCAGCGGTGACTGGAAAAGCCGACAAATCCGAGGTTGCCGCAAAGGCGCAGGCGGTGCTGGAGGCGATCGGCCGCGTGCATGAAACCGCAACGCTCAGCCCCCGGGATGAAATGAAAGCCCTGTCGCTGATTGCAGCAACCGCCGCCGAGGATTTTGACGCCGGTGTCGCGGATGGCCGTGTCGAGGTCGGACAGGAATACCGCGATTCATGGGGGTTTCTGACTGCCGCCAACGCCGAAGCGGCCCGACTGGCCGCCGCCCGGGACGCGGCGACAGCAAAGGCCGGTGCCACGGCCCAACAGGTTCTGACCGAAGCCCTGACGCAATTTCCCGCGCTGGTCAGCGAAACCGCTGGAACCGAAACCGATCTGATCCACAGCGCTGCCGCCTGGATTGATTTTGCCGTGCTGCGCATGAAGTGATCCGCCGATGATCCTTGCCCTAAGCGATATTTTCTCAAGCGCTGCGTTGACGGTGATCCAGTCGGTGGCAGCCGCCTTACCGTTTGAGGATGGCGCGCGCACCGCAGGGCGTCTGGCCCGTCAGGTCAAGCAAAACCATCAGGCGGCGGACTCCTCCGACCGGGCGGCGCTGCTTGAAAAAGTCGCCACCGCGCTGCTGGCGCATCCGGTTTTTGTTTCGGCGGCCCGTCCAAAGGCGATGGTCCGGCTCATGGTGTCGCGCTATGGTGTCGGGGACCGCTATGGGCGGCATGTGGATGACGCGCTGATGAATGGCGGGCGCACGGACCTGTCCTTCACCCTGTTCCTGTCGGACCCGGCCGCATATGAGGGCGGCGCACTGGTGATCGAGGATGGGCTGGAAAGCCGCAAAATCAAACTTACGGCGGGGCAGTTGATCTTGTACCCCTCCACCACGTTGCATCATGTCGAACCGGTAACATCGGGCGAGCGGCTGGCGGTTGTCGGCTGGGTGCAAAGCCATGTCCGCGACGCCTCGCGCCGGGAAATCCTGTTTGATCTGGACCGGGCCTTTGCCCTGGCCGAAGCGGAAAACGCCAGTCAGGAACTGCTATTGAACCTCAGCAAGGCGCGGTCGAACCTGATCAGGATGTGGGCCGATTAAGGCCTTTCGCGATTTTTCTTGGCTTCCCGCCCTGCCCTTGCGGTAGAAAGGCCTATGACCAGATCGGCCCCGGATATCGTTATACTGACCGGTGCGGGAATTTCCGCAGAAAGCGGCCTTGGCACGTTTCGCGACAAGGACGGGTTGTGGACAAAATATGACCTGAATGACGTGGCCACACCGGAAGGGTTTCAGCGCAATAGGGCGATGGTTCACGAATTTTACAACGCCCGCCGGGCCAACTGTTGCAAAGCGCAACCGAACCCCGCGCATTTTGCACTGGCTGAACTGGAACGGCGCCATAAGGGGCGGGTCCTGATCGTCACCCAGAATGTGGATGATCTGCACGAACGCGGCGGTTCAAGGTCGGTCTGGCACATGCATGGCCGCCTGGCCGGGGCGTTGTGCGCCGCTTGCGGGCACCGTTGGGACGCGCCCCCGTTGATGACGCCGCAAGACCCCTGCCCTGCCTGCGCCCGGCCCGAAACCCGCCCGGATGTGGTCTGGTTCGGAGAGATGCCCTATCAGATGGAGGCGATCTGGGACCGGTTGCGGCAGGCGGACCTGTTCGTGTCGATCGGAACCTCCGGCAATGTCTATCCTGCCGCCGCCTTCGTTCAGGACGCGGCCCGCGCCGGTGCCGATACGCTGGAGCTGAACCTGGAACCCTCAACCGGCAGCCGGGATTTCGCGCAAACCCGGCTGGGACCGGCCAGCCGGATCGTACCGGAATGGGTGGCGCAAGTTCTTGCGGCTTGTTAAGATCGCAAAAACCCTGAACCCAAGGTCTATGAATGCTGAAATCCGTGCTTGCCGCCTGTGTTGCCGCCGCCTGTTTCCTGTCGCCGGTTTCGGCCCAACAACCCGGCGAGAAAATCCTGATGTCCCTGCCGGAAGGCTATGAACGCGGATATGCGGACGGCAACGAACAACGCTATATCGCTGAATTCGTGCCCGAAGGCCAGACGGTTGAAGACTGGCAGGAACTGCTGTCGGTTCAGGTGTTTTACGGCAAAACCGATTCCACCGCCCGCAATTTCGCGGATGCCCTGATCACCGCCGCCGCCGAGCATTGCGAAGGGTCGTCGGGAACCATTGTTCTGAACGACACCGAGAACGGCTATGACTCGGTCGTGTTTTTGGTTAGCTGCCCGCAATCGGAAACCACCAATCACCCGGAATGGACCCTTTTCAAGGGCATTCAGGGCAAGGACAGTTTTTATCTGGTGCACAAGGCCTGGGCCTTTAAGCCGGGAAAAGAGTCAATGACCGAATGGTCCGGCTATTTGTTCGGCGTCGGTCTGTGTGACGACCGCGATGACGCCACAAAATGCGACCGGTAGGGCCGGTCACACCTTCTGCATGTCAGCGTAACACCCCGGCCCCACGTTGCCGGTACGCGTAATATAGCAAGCCGGACGCGATCACGAACAATGCGGCGGAAAAGGCGTTTTCAACCGGTCCTGCAATGTCTGACAGGCTGATTTTTGCCAGAAAGAACCCGTGCAGCAGGTTGACGATCATTGCCGCCAAGGAAGCAGCAAACAGTTCCACCGCCCATTTGCGGCGCGCCAGAAGCAGCGCCGAGCCCAGCACCGCGCCAAACACGCCAATCGCCCAGACGCCGGTGATCCATGCCGGAAGGCTGTTGAAATATCCGGCCTGTTCCGGCGACATCATCGCCACGTATTCCGCCGTTTGCATCTTGGCCATCAGGTAATCCGCAGCACCCATCAGGTTCCAAAGCAGCGACAGGATGCCGACCAGCCACAGGTGCCACGGGGCTTTCACAGCTTGTTGTGCTTTGACCATAAAAAATCCTCCCGGTTTGTTCTGACCGGGAGGATAACCGATTTGCGCCCGCGTTTCGACTGTTGTTCGAAACGCCCTTGCAAGCCTATATTCAGGGCTTGCGGGTCAGATCGACCGGCACGTCAATGCTGACTTCACCCGCATGTTCAAACGACAATGTCAGATGCACAATGTCGCCCTGCGCCAAGGGCTTGGTCAGCCCCATCAGCATGATGTGGTCGCCGCCGCGCTTCAGAATCGCGGCACCATGGGCCGGAACGGTAAAACCGCCATCGACCTCGCGCATCTGCGCCACACCGTTTGAGTCGATGATATGGGTATGCAGTTGCGTCATTTTTGAAACATCGGTCTTCGCGGCAATCAGTTGGTCGTCAGCGGCGCCGGAATTGTCGATCTCCATGAAAATCCCGCCGGACATCGCCGAGGGACCAGAGGTGATAGCATAGGCGTCATTGATGCTGACATCGCCAGCCAGGGCAGGCAGGGCAAGACAGATGGACGAAACCGCACCGAAAACGGCAGGCAGAATGGTGAATTTGGATATGGGCATAAAAGCCTCCTGTGATGTGATTTGAATGGGTTGGTTCAAATCACAACAGGGGGGCCCGTGGCGGGCGGGCAGGCTGGCGCCATCTGAAAGCGCGCCGAACTCCGCTGATCGGTGAAAACCGCGGGTCTGAAGGCCACCGAATGCCTTATCAGGTCAGGTGCCGGCGCCGGCAAATCCGCGGAAAGACAACATTGATGACAGATCGGATGCGCCGGTTTGCGCGGCGCGCCGTCCTGATCCAATGTGATCGTTTGCACACCATCGCCGGTACAGATCACCAATGTCAGCGGTGAACCGGCATCCTGATGGGCAAAAACCGCACCGTTGGGCGACAGGCCCACGGCAAGCAGCATCAGCCAAACAGCGGTGTTACGGATCTGTTTCATATCGCCTTCATAACGATGCGGACACAAAACACCAGTCACCAAAATGAAGCGGCCCCGCCGGTTGGGCAGGGCCGTTCAGGAAATCAGGCGACCGGCTTAGGCGGCAGTCGCGGCTTTCGCGATGTCTTTCTTGACCTTCAGCGCCTTGACGGACAGTTCTTCGTCCTTGGCTTTGGCCAGGAATGCGTCAAGCCCGCCACGGTGATCGACCGACCGCAGGGCGGCGGCAGAGATCTTGAATTTGAACGCGCGGCCCAAAGCTTCGGATGCCAGGGTAACCTCGTTCAGGTTCGGCAGAAAGCGGCGGCGGGTTTTGTTATTGGCGTGGCTGACATTGTTGCCAGTCATCACACCTTTACCTGTCAGTTCACAACGGCGAGACATGTGGTCGTCCTTGAGTTCAAGCGTGGATATGCGCCGCCTTGCGACACAACGGAATTTCGAGCCGCCTCTTTAGGCCCGGTCCGGTGCCGCGTCAAGAGTGGGCGGCAGAAATTGTCGTTCCTGCGGAACCCCATGCCGGCACGGCGGGAAATTCACCGCCAACTACCCCTACACCCCGCATTTATCCGGTAAAAGCCGCGACCGGAACCGGTGAAATCCTGTCAAGGCGCAGTTTACGGCAGAGAAAGACACAACATGGCGAATCGCTGTGGCGCGTTTCCTAAGCCATCTCAAGGGGGGCGAAGCGGTGTGAAATCCGGGGTTTACGCGCCGATGCCGCACCCGCATATCTGGGCTTTGCGACCGGTTAGGGTCTTGGTGGCGACCCGCGCACAAGGCAACGGATCCCTGCCCCCATCAGCGCGGATCCAGCGCCTTCAGAACCAGATCAGCGGCCCGTTCCGGGCTGATCTCGCCCTTGCGGACGCGCGCTTGCAGGTCGGCGCGCATGACCTTGATCGCCGCATCGGCCTCCAGCCTTGCCAGCACGCCTTGCCGGACTTCCTCGTGAAACCAAACCTCGGCCTGACGGGTGCGGGCGCTGTCCCAATATCCCTGTTCGCGCCGCCAGTCTGCCAGCGCGGTCATCTCCTCCCAGGCCTGTGCCAGACCTTCGCCGGTGACAGCCGAAACCGGCAGCGCCTTGGGGAAATCATCCGGGTCCTGCGGACGCTTTCGCAACAGGCGCAACGCGCCCGCATAGTCAGCGCAGGTTCGGATCGCCTGGGGCTTCAGATCGCCGTCAGCCTTGTTCACAAGGATCAGATCGGCGATTTCCATGATGCCGCGCTTGACCCCCTGCAATTCATCCCCGCCCGCCGGGGCCAGCAGCAGGACGAACAGATCCGACATGTCCGCAACCATGGTTTCAGACTGCCCGACACCGACCGTTTCAATCAGGATCACATCAAACCCGGCCGCCTCGCACAGGGCGATCGCGTCGCGCGTCCGGCGCGCGACCCCGCCCAGGGCAGAACGGCTGGGCGACGGGCGGATAAAAGCGTTCCTCTCCCGGCTGAGCCGTTCCATCCGGGTCTTGTCGCCCAGAATTGACCCCCCCGACCGCGCCGAGCTGGGATCCACCGCCAGAACCGCAACCTTCAGGCTCTGCTCGATCAGCATCATCCCAAAGGATTCGGTAAAGGTGGACTTGCCGACCCCCGGCGTGCCCGACAAACCCACCCGCAGCGCCTGTTTTGGCGTGCCTTGACGCAGGGCCTCAAGCAGGCTGACCGCCTGCGCACGGTGATCGGATCGCGTGCTTTCAACCAGCGTGATCGCACGGGCCAGCGCCCGGCGTTGCCCGGCCAGAATATCGGATGCCAAAGACTCCGGCGCTGTCACGTGATCTAACCTGTTCCGTTTCGCTTGCCGGTCTTG
>JAURMY010000354.1 GCA_030830465.1 Alphaproteobacteria bacterium | reverse complement strand
TGGATCGGGTCATCGGTCAGCTGGCCGACAAAGGCCCCCAGATGCTGGGCCAGTTTGACGAAAGGCGCCAGAACCGGTGCTTCCTCGGCGGTGATCGAAGGCATGTTGATCGCGTTGGTGACGGCGCCGTTGTTCAGGTAATCCGACATCTGTTCAGCCACCTGCAGGGCGACATTTTCCTGTGCTTCGGTTGTCGCGGCCCCCAGATGCGGGGTGCAGACGACATTGGGCAGGTTGAACAGCGGGCTGTCGGTGGCCGGTTCCACCTCAAACACGTCAAACCCGGCCCCGGCGACATGGCCGGATTTCAGGGCTTCGGCCAGGGCCGCCTCATCCACCAGACCGCCGCGGGCGCAGTTGATGATCCGCACGCCCTTCCTGGTTTTGGCAATGGCGGCGGCATCAATGATCTTGCGGGTCTTATCGGTCAGCGGCACATGCAGGGTGATGAAATCGGCCTTTGGCAGCAGGTCTTCCAGTTCCACCTTGGTGACGCCCAGCTTTTCCGCGCGCTCTTCTGACAGGAAGGGGTCATAGGCCAGAACCTTCATTTTCAGCCCCAGCGCCCGGTCCGCGACGATCGAACCGATATTGCCGCAGCCGATCAGGCCAAGGGTCTTGTTGGTAACTTCAACCCCCATGAATTTCGATTTTTCCCATTTGCCGGCATGGGTCGAGGCGCTGGCCTCGGGCAGTTGCCGCGCCACCGCGAACATCATGGCAATGGCGTGTTCGGCGGTGGTGATCGAGTTGCCAAAGGGCGTGTTCATCACGATGATCCCCTTGCGGCTGGCGGCGGGAATATCGACGTTGTCCACCCCGATTCCGGCCCGGCCGATCACCTTCAGATTGGTGGCCGCCTCGATGATCTTTTCGGTGACCTTGGTGGCCGAGCGGATCGCCAGACCGTCATAATTGCCGATGACTTTCAGCAGTTCATCCTTGTCCTTGCCAAGGTTCGGCTTGAAGTCGACCTCAATGCCGTTATCGCGGAAAATCTGCACGGCGGTTTCGCTGAGCTTGTCGGATACGAGTACTTTCGGTGCCATGGAAATGGTCCTTTTGATCTGTTTGAAACGCAGCCCCGGACATGTTCCGGGCCTGTTGTCTGAGGGGGGGAGGCCCCGCAACACATGCGGAGCTGCGAAGGCTTATGCGGCTTGTGCCAGGGCCGAGATTTCAGCGTTGAACGCCCATTCGATCCAGGGCAGCAATGCCTTGACGTCGGATGTTTCCACCGTGCCGCCGCACCAGATGCGAAGACCGGCAGGCGCGTCGCGATAGGCACCCACATCCAGGGCGACGTTTTCCGCCTCCAGCCGCTTGGCTATGGCCTTGGCAAAGACTGCCCCGTCGGTGATGCGCGGATCGGTGAATTTCAGGCAGACCGAGGTGTTGGACCGCGTGGCCGGAATCTCGGCCAGATTGGCGATCCAGTCATGGCTGTCGCAAAAGTCAAAAATTGCCTGCGCATTAGCATCGGCCCGCGCGATCAGCGCCTTTAGCCCGCCCAGATCACGCGCCCAGTTCAACGAGAACAGGTAATCCTCAACCGCCAGCATCGAGGGCGTGTTGATGGTTTCGCCGACGAATATGCCGTCGATCAGCTTGCCGCCCTTGGTCATGCGGAAAATCTTGGGCATGGGCCAGGCGGGGGTATAGCTTTCCAGCCGCTGGACCGCCCGGGGTGACAGAACCAGCATTCCATGTGCCGCCTCGCCGCCCAGAACCTTCTGCCAGGAGAAGGTCACGACATCGAGCTTGTCCCAGGGCAGATCCATCGCAAAGGCCGCCGAGGTGGCGTCGCAAATCGTCAGACCGGCGCGGTCGGCGGGAATGAAATCGCCGTTGGGCACTCGAACACCCGATGTGGTGCCGTTCCAGGTGAACACAACATCATTGTCAAAATTGACCGCCGCAAGGTCGGGCAGCGCGCCATAGCCGGCCTCGTGTTTGGTTGCGGTCAGTTTCAGTTGCTTGATCACATCGGTGACCCAGCCGGACCCGAAGCTTTCCCAGGCCAGCATGTCCACGCCCCGCGCCCCTAAAAGCGACCACAGCGCCATCTCGACCGCACCGGTATCCGAGGCGGGCACGATGCCGATCCGGTAATCGGCGGGAATGCCAAGAATGTCGCGGGTGTTCTCGATCGCGTCCTTCAGCTTTTTCTTGCCAATGGCGGCACGGTGCGACCGGCCCAGGGCGGCATCGCCCAATGCGGCAAGCGACCAGCCTTTGGGCTTGGTGCAGGGTCCGGATGAGAATTGGGGGTTCGCCGGACGCAGGTCCGGTCTTGGGGTCGTGGTCGTCATGCTATCCTCGCAGATAAATGCCCCACGTTAGGGTGGGGTGTCCTGACGCCGCAGATATCCAAGCCCGGGGACTGGATCAAGCGGCAAATTCTGTGTAAGCGGCGCATCACGGTGGTTTTGCGACGTGATTTGTGGCGGCCTGTTCACGATAGGAAACTTTGATGTATGTAGCGACCCTGCTGAGCGCGCAAAAGGAACCGGTGCTGACCGTGGGCAATGTGCTGCCCTATCACCGGGCGCTGAACGGCGGCGAGTTTCGCTGGCTGCAGGAAGGCGTCGCCTGTGAGTTCCCGCTGGAAGACCGCCCGGCCGATTGGCGCAAAACCTGGCAAAGCCTGCAGGACCGCGGTGTCGATCTGGTGATCCAGCCCGCCGAGGGGCGGCGCAAACGGATGCTGCTGGCGGATATGGACAGCACCATGATTCAGCAGGAATGCATCGACGAACTGGCCGACGAGGCCGGTTTCGGCGCGCGCGTCGCGGCGATCACCGCGCGGGCGATGAACGGCGAACTGGTGTTTGAAGACGCCCTGCGCGAACGCGTCGGCCTGCTGGCGGGGCTGCCGGAAAGCGTGATCGACAAGGTTCTGGAAACCCGGATCACCGCAATGCCGGGCGGTGCCGAACTGGTGAAAACCATGAAGGACAACGGTGGCTATTGCGCGCTGGTTTCCGGCGGTTTCACCGATTTCACCGAAAGCGTCGGTCACGGGCTGGGCTTTGACGAAAACCGGGCCAACCGTCTGGAAATCATCGACGGCGTTCTGACCGGCAAAGTGATCCCGCCGATTCTGGGGCGCGAAGCCAAGGTCGAGGCATTGCAGGATATCACCGCGCGCCTTGGCATCGGCCTTGATCAGGTGATTGCGGTTGGCGACGGGGCCAATGACCTTGGCATGCTGAAACGGGCCGGGACCGGGGTTGCGCTGCATGCCAAACCCTCGGTGGCGGCACAATGCGATGTACAGATCAATTTCGGCGACCTGACCGCACTGTTATTCGTGCAAGGCTATGCGCGCGAAGAATTTTCCGTGCCAAGCAAACTGAAATCCGCGCGCTGAGCGCGCCCGCCATCTTTGTTCCAGAAATACTCTGCGGGGGTCCGGGGGCGCAAAGCCCCCGGCCGGGCAAAGGGGGCGCCGTCCCCTTTGAAACCGCAAGGATACTTGTCGCACAAAGAAGGCGCTGAACGCTCAGAGTCCCCTGAGTCCGTTCAGAACCAGATCGGTGACAAGATCTGCATAGTCATCACGACTGATGCCTTTGCCGGGGCGGTGCCACATGTAAAACCAGTTGACCATGCCAAACAGGGTCATGGTGACGGGGCGCAGCTTTTCCGGGTTGCGATCAAAGGCGGTCGGGTTGGCGGCGCTCAGGGCGTTGGACATGACGCGGACCATCTGCCGTTGCAGGTCCGCCAGTTCGGCGCGCTGGGCATCCGGCAATGAGGCCATCGCTTCGGTCTGCACCTTATGTTCTGCGTCGGCGTCCCGATAGGCGTTCAAAATGGCGCGGATATAGGCGCGCAGGGCGGTTTCGGGATCGGACGGGGCTTTCACGGCAAGAAGCGTGTCCAGAAGGTCCGACAGATGGGTGTGGACGATGTCGTAAAGCAGGGCTTCCTTACTGTCGTAATAGTGGTAAATCAGTGCCTTTGACACACCGCAAGCCTCGGCCAGTTGGTTCATCGACGAGCGGTCATAGCCGTTGGCGGCGAAAAATTCCGCCGCCGTGGCCAGGATGGCGCGGCGCTTTTCGGCGTGATCTTTGGCGACGGTTCTGGCCATCAGCCTTTGGGCCTGTTGTCAACCAGCCGCACGGCCTTGCCCTCGGAACGCGCGACTTTGCCCGGTTCGTGGGCGCGCACTTCTGCGGTGATGCCGACGGTCGATTTGATCCGCGTCGACAACTGCTTGGCCGAGGCCTCCCGCGCGGTTTCCCCCGCCGCCCCGAGGGTGGCCTCGACATGCACGATCATGTGGTCCATCCGGCCTTTGCGCATCAGTTCGATCTGAAAATGCGGGGCCAGGGTGGGGACGGTCATCAGCTGTTCTTCGATCTGGGTCGGAAAGACATTGACGCCGCGCAGGATGATCATGTCGTCCGAGCGACCCGTGACCTTTTCCATCCGCCGCATCGAGCGTGCGGTGCCGGGCAGCAGCCGGGTCAGATCGCGGGTGCGGTAGCGAATGATCGGGAAGGCCTCTTTGGTCAGCGAGGTGAAGACCAGTTCGCCCAGTTCTCCGTCGGGCAGAACCTCGCCGGTTTCCGGGTTGATGACTTCGGGATAGAAGTGATCCTCCCAGATATGCAGACCGTCTTTGGTTTCCACGCATTCATTGGCAACACCGGGGCCAATGATTTCCGAAAGCCCGTAAATATCGACCGCGTGCATGTCAAAGGCGTCTTCGACTTCCTTGCGCATGGCATTGGTCCAGGGCTCAGCCCCGAAAATACCGACTTTGAGCGGCGATTTGCGCGGATCATAGCCCTGTTTCGCGTATTCATCGAGGATCGACAGCATATAGCTGGGGGTGACGGTGATGCCGTCGGCGCGGAAATCCTCGATCAGGCGGA
>JAURMY010000353.1 GCA_030830465.1 Alphaproteobacteria bacterium | reverse complement strand
GGGCAATAAGGCGCATATTGTGACGCCATCAATTACGGCGCGGGGTTTGCTGAATATGGCAGCCCTGGCGGGGACGCCGGTACAACACTATGGGTAAGGGAGAAAAAGGTGGGATACCGCGACGTTTATAACGGCTGGAAGGCCGACCCCGAAGGGTTCTGGATGGAACAGGCACAGGCGATTGACTGGGTGAAACCGCCCAGCCGCGCGCTGTTTGCCGAAAACGCGCCGCTTTATGAATGGTTCAAGGATGCCGAGGTCAACACCTGCTATAACGCGGTGGACCGGCATGTTGTGGCGGGCCACGGGGATCGCGCCGCCATCATTTACGACAGCCCGGTCACCGGCACCAAGGCCACCATCACTTATGGCGCATTGCAGGACAAAGTGTCCCGTATGGCCGGGGCGCTGGCGGCCAGGGGTGTGGTCAAGGGCGACCGGGTGATCATCTATATGCCGATGGTTCCCGAGGCGGTTGTGGCGATGCTGGCCGTGGCGCGGCTGGGGGCGATCCATTCCGTTGTGTTCGGCGGTTTCGCCGCCAATGAACTGGCCACGCGCATTGATGATGCAACTCCCAAAGCGATCATCGCGGGGTCTTGTGGGATCGAGCCGGGGCGGGTGGTGGCCTATAAACCACTGCTGGACGGGGCGATTGAACTGGCCGTGCATAAGCCCGAATTCACAGTGATTTTTCAGCGCGAACAGTGCCTTGCCGATCTGGTGCCGGGGCGGGATTTCGACTGGAATGCGGTGCAGCAGGGGGTTGAACCGGCGGGCTGTGTGACCGTGCGCGGCGATGATCCCGTCTATATCCTTTACACATCCGGCACCACAGGTCAGCCCAAAGGCGTGATCCGCCCGACTGCCGGGCATCTGGTGGCACTGAACTGGACCATGAAGAATATCTACGACATCAATCCGGGCGAGGTGTTCTGGGCCGCGTCGGATGTCGGCTGGGTCGTCGGGCACAGCTATATCTGCTATGCGCCGTTGATCCAGGGCTCTACCACCGTTCTGTTCGAAGGCAAGCCGGTGGGCACGCCTGACGCAGGCACCTTCTGGCGGGTGATTTCCGAACATAAGGTCAAGGCCCTGTTCACCGCACCGACCGCGTTTCGGGCGATCAAACGGGTTGATCCCAAGGGCGGGTTTTTGAAGAAATACGACCTGTCGGCAATGAAAATCCTGTTTCTGGCCGGTGAACGTGCGGACCCTGACACGATCATCTGGGCGCAGGATATGTTGAAAAAGCCGGTGATCGACCACTGGTGGCAGACCGAAACCGGCTGGACCATTGCCGGCAACCCGATGGGTATTGAACATCTGCCGGTCAAGATCGGGTCACCCTCGGTGCCGATGCCGGGCTATGACGTGCGCATTCTGGATGAGGGCGGGCGCGAAATGCCCGACGGTGAACTGGGCGCGATCGCGGTGAAACTGCCGCTGCCGCCGGGCACATTGCCGACTTTGTGGAACGCCGAGGCCCGTTATCGCAAATCCTATCTGGCAACGTTTCCGGGATATTATGAAACCGGCGATGCGGGATATAAGGATAAGGACGGGTATCTTTACATCATGGCCCGGACCGATGACGTGATCAACGTCGCCGGTCACCGTCTGTCCACCGGCGCCATGGAAGAGGTCCTGGCCAGCCACCCGGACGTGGCCGAATGCGCGGTGATCGGGGTTGCAGATGCGCTGAAGGGCCAGCTGCCGATGGGATTTTTGTGCCTGACCTCGGGTGTGACAAAATCGGCAGATGACGTGGTGCGCGAATGCGTCACTTTGGTGCGCAACAAGATCGGCCCGGTCGCGGCATTCAAGCTGGCCGTGGTCGTGGACCGCTTGCCAAAAACCCGTTCGGGCAAGATTTTGCGCGCAACCATGGCCAAGATTGCCGACGGCGAAACCTATAAACTGCCAGCAACGATTGATGATCCGGCAATTCTTGACGAGATCGCGGCGGCCTTGGGCACCCTGGGCTATCCGCAAGCGGCACATTAAATTGTCCCGGTGGCGTCTTAATGCGGTGGAATCGTGTGCGTTTCCACTGCATCACAAGGCTACGCGTCAAATTTGCCACAAAAATCATTTGTCATTGGGACTCAGGTCTGCCTAATCTGTGGCGAAAGTTATTTGAAAATGAGGCAACTATGGGACGGCAACTCGTAGGCATCCTGTTTTTCCTGTGCGCCACACTGTTAGGTGGTGGGTTATTTGCGCAATCCGATTTGACGGTGCGCGCGGCAGATGGCAGCGCAACGGTCGCCCTGTCATTGGACGATCTGCAGGCTTTACCGCAGCATGACGTGGTGACAGCAAACGAATTCGTCGATGGTGTGAAAACGTTTCGCGGGCCTTTGGTGCGGGACCTTTTGCAGAAATACGGCGGTGCAAAGGCGGTGACGGCCACACTGACCGCGGCCAACGATTACCAGATCGACGTGGCGGTGAAAGAGTTTTACGACTATGACGCCATTCTGGCCCTGTCGATGGACGGCGACGCTTTGTCCAGCCGGGACAAGGGTCCGATCTGGATGATCTACCCGATGAGTGACCATGCCGAACTGCGCGATCCGGTTTATAACAGCCGGTTGATCTGGCAAGTCGTGAGGATTGAATACAGGTGAATATTTCCGTCCGCCTGACCCGCGTGATTGGATTTGTCATTGTGGCATTGACGATCGCCGTGGCAGCCGCGGGATTTTTTGTGGTCCGCAAGGACATCGACGCGATGAGTCAGGCCAGCAACGAAACGATCCTGTGGTCGGCGTTGCAGGTGGAAATCGAACTTTTGCGGTTTGAATACAGCCTTGCAGAGTTCAAATCCGGCGCCGAAGGCGCAACGCCGAAGGACGTGAACACACGCTTTGATATCTTGTGGAGCCGGGTGTCGCTGTTCCGGCAGGGCACGGTCGGAAAGCGCCTGTCGGCCTATGACACGCCGGATGCAAAAGTCGCGGAACTGTTTGCAAAAATGCAGGCGCTTGAGCCGACCGTGACCGGTTTGAAAGAAGGCGACAAAGCCGCCGCAGAAACCATTCAACAGGCCTTCCGCCCCTTTCAGGATGACCTTCGGGAACTGAGCCGGCGGGTGCTGCACGGGGAGGAAAGGCGCTATTCCGTCCTGCGCGAGGATCTTTCCAGCAGTTCGGGCATTCTGACCATCATCAGCGCGATCGCCGTTCTGTCGAGTGTGCTGCTGATCTTTGTGTTTGCGCGGGAAACCCACCAGTTCCGCCAGTTGGCCGAACAGAACCGCATCCTGCTGGAGGCGTCGCGCCTGGCAAACAAGGCAAAGTCACAATTCCTGTCGATGATGAGCCACGAATTGCGCACCCCGATGAACGGGGTTTTGGGCCTGTTGGCGCTGATCAAACAACAGGGATTGAGCGGCCATCAGAACCGCCTGATGGATCAGGCCGAGCGTTCGGGCGTTCAGATGATCGGGCTGTTGAAAGACATCCTCGATTTCTCGGCCTTGCAGGATGACCAGTTGAAGCTGGATCAAAAACCGTTTGAAATCCGCAATCTGGTGACGGCAATCAAGGATATGTTCGGTCCGGTCGCGCTGCGCGAAGGGATCGAATTTGACGTGCGCGCCGACAGGACGTGTCCCGACCGTGTGATCGGGGATTTTGCCCGGCTGCGCCAGGCGCTGACCCATCTTGCGACCTATATTCTGGAAACCGCGGGGGCCAGCAACATCGCGATTGATCTGGCCTACGGCAATGGTGCGTTGACGGCTTCGATCTCATTTGATTACAGCCAGATCGGCGGCGAATGGGAACCCGAACTGATCATGGGCAACGCGGTGCGCAAGGGCGACAGTTTCGCATCCGAAGCTTTGGGGCCGGCCGTGTCGCGCGGGCTGATCGAACGCATGGGCGGCAGCACGAAGCTGAACAATCCCACGCCCGAAAGGATTGCCGTGCTGGTGTCGGTGCCGGCGCCCGAGATGATCGTGGAGACACTGCTGATCAAAGTGGTCACCCAATCCGGCGCGCTGGAAGCGATCTGTCGTGCGGCCTTCCGTGCCGAGAATGTCCGGTTTCTGGCCGATGACGACCCCAGACAACCCCATGTTGTCATGATCGAAGCGGGCGGCGAAAAAGAGGCGGCGCAATTGAAATACTGCGCAATGGCCTATCCGCAGGCCATTCTGGTGGCGTTGGGCAAACCGCAGGACGCCAATGAATTCGACGATTTCGTCGAAGTGCCGATTGATATTGCAACGGTACGACAGGCCGCCTTTATGCAACTGGCCTCGGGCTCAAGAAAGCTTGCCGCGCCTGAAAATCTGCGGTATGCAGGGCATTGAATTGCAACCTAAAGTCGAGTCGCCCTTTTGGATGGCTGCGAAAAGGAGCAAAGGTTGACCCACGAACGACCGGATGACCCTTTGACCGAAAAAGCTGGACGCCCGCCTTTCAAAGACCGGTTCTCATTGCTGTCCCATGATCTGCGGTCGGCCCTGTCGGATGTTCTGGGCGGGGTGCGGCTGATCGACAAAAATCGGCTGGACCCGGAAACACTGGCCCATTTTGAACGCATTGCCGCCTCGGGCGAGACTTTGGCGCGGCTGTTGGACAAGACTTTGGTGGACGATCCCGGCCCGGCCGCCGGCATGGTGACACAGGCGGGCAACCTGAACCTGACAGAATTCTTGGCCGATATCCGCAAGCGCTGGTCCGGGCATGCCCGCGAAAAGGGCATAAGCTTTACGCTGTTGGCGGGCACGGCGCTGCCGGCCATTGTTACGCTGGATCGCGTGGCGCTGGAGCGGGTCATTGCAAACCTGATCGGCAATGCGGTCAAATATACCGATGTCGGTGCGGTGACATTGACGGTGGAATGCGACCGCCAGAAATCCCTGTGTTTTGAGTTGCGCGACGACGGGCCGGGCCTGTCGCAGCAATCGCTTGCGAAACTCTATCAGTTCGAGGGCCGCCCGAACGACAATACAAAACCGGGTTCTGGACTGGGGCTTTATATCGCCAAGGAACTGGCGGACCTGCTGGGCGCGGAACTGAGCGTGGCCAATGATCCACGCGGCGGCGTCACCGCGAAATTGCGCCTGCCGCACGAGGCCTGGTTTG
>JAURMY010000352.1 GCA_030830465.1 Alphaproteobacteria bacterium | reverse complement strand
CCGCCGCGCCTCGGCAATGGCCCGCTTGCCGTTGAAATGGCCTTTGGTCATGTTGACCATCCAGCCCAAACCGATTTCATCGGGTTGACGGGTGCGGTTTTCACGCAAGGCCTGTTCGGCGGTGACGAAATCTGCATTGGCCACGATAAACCCGGTCTCGATCCGTGCCTGATTGAGGGCCTGATAGCCGATCGCGCGCATCCGGTGGGCGGGCGCATACGCCCATAACCGGTCCCACAAGGAAAGGGCAAGATCGCAAGCGACCCAAAGCTCATAGCCCAGATCGCCGGTGAACCCGGTGCGTGAAATCATGACCTGCCCGGTTTCATGCGGAAAGGTCGCCAGATCAAACGGTTTCAACATATCGACCGCAAAACCCGCGTCCTTCAACAACGCCGCCGAAACCGGGCCTTGCAGGGACAAACCGGCAATCTGTTCGGTTTCCTCGGCAATGGAAACCGCATATCCCAGCGCGCTGTCCTGCAACCAGGGCAGATGACGTTCCTGACAGCACAGGCGGAAATCGTTCTTGCCCAGACGGAACAACGTACCGTCATCCAGCACGCGGCCATGGTCGTCGCACCAGGCGGTATAGGTCACCCGGCCCGGTTTCTGCTTGCCGACATCGCGCAGGGTCAGGCGGTTCAGAAACGGCTCGGCGTCCTTGCCGGTGATGCGGTATTTGACCATGGGCGAGACATCAAACAGCGATACGGTTGAGCGGATCGCGAAATATTCAAGCTCGGGGTCGCCGAAGTTGTCGGGGGCGTGAAAGCCGCCCCAGTCATACCAATGGCCGCCGTTCATCTGGCCGGACAGGCGGTCGTGAAACGGGGATTTTCGCAGGATTTCGGCAAAATGGTCCTGCCCCGCCAGTCGTTGATCGCGCGGGATCGCGTTGTCAAAATCGCTGAATTTTATTGTCGAGGTCATTTGCCCGCCTCCAGAACCGCCTTGGCTGCATTGAGGCCTGCCGCCCCGGAAACACCACCGCCGGGATGGGTGCCCGCACCGGTCAGGAACAAACCCGCAACCGGGGCGCGGTAATGGGCGGCACCAAAGACCGGACGCAGACCGTAAAGCCGGTCCACCTGAAATTCGCCATGGTGCCAGTGGCCGCCCGGCACGTTGAACCGTGCCTCAATCGCGGGCGGGGTCAGGATTTCGCTGGCCTGAACCGAAGCGGACAGGCCCGGCGACAGCGTGTCCAACTGTTCCAGAACGGATTTCAGCAGGGTTTTTTCGCCACGCTTCCATCCACCCTTCAGGGAGTAGGGCGTGTTGCTGACCGCAATCGAAAGCGTGGCGGCCCCGTCCGGCGCCATCGACGGATCGCTGGCCGAGGGCAGGGTAAACTCAAAACAGGGGGCTTTCGCCAATTCGCCATATTTTGACGGATTAAAGGCCCGCTCAACATGGTCAATCGACGGCGCCGCCACGAATCTGGCGGTCATCTGATGGGCGGCAACGCCGTCAAGTTCCGGCGGCCGCGACAGGGCCAGATTGATCCGCGTGACATTGCCCTTGCTGCGGATGCTGCGGATATCGCGCACAAAACCCGTATCCAGTTCGCTTGGCCCGACCAGATCCAGAAAGGTCGTCATCGGATGGATCGCGGACACGACCTCGCGCGCGGCGATGGTTTCACCCCCTGTCAGTTCAACCCCGGTTGCATGGCCTTCTTCAACGGTGATCCGACCCACTTTCGCGCCGGTGCGAAGCGTGACGCCCGCCCCTTCAGCGGCAGAAAGAAACGCCTGCATCACGGCCCCCATGCCCCCCTTGGGCACGATCTGTCCGCCCCGCAGGCCCGCCGCCTGTCCGGCCAACCGGTTGTAAAGCCCCAGCATCGAGGACGGCGAGCGCGGCCCAAGATGTATTCCCAGCGTTGCGTCAAAGGCCAGCAGACCCAGCAGCCGGTCGTCGGTGATGTCCTCGTCCGCCACATCTGCCGCCGCCATCAGGATCATCCGCATGAACTGGCGCATCTCGTCCTTGCCGGCCAGTTTCAGCCGCAGGGCGGCTTTGATCGCAGGCCATTTCTGGGCGAAAGACGCAGCACCGGGCTGAACCGGAATTTCCGGGATGAACCGGCCCAGCAAGGACGCCTGAAACATCAGTCGCCGGCGCAGAGCCTGCCAGTCGGCGCTTTTCTTGGCGTCCAGCCCCAGAACCTGTTCGCCATAGCCGCCGTTCAGGATCAACGGCGCGGTTTTTGCCGCCAGTGCGATGGTCGGAACGCTGACATCCATTGCCGACAGGCCATGCCGGTAAAGGTCCAATGCCCGCACCGTGGCCGGATCCAGCCGGTTCAGGACATGCGCGACGCTTGACGCCTGAAAGCCGGGCGCGAAAGTCGCGGTTTGCGCCATGCCGCCGACCTGATCCGAGGCCTCCAGCACCAGAACCCTGCGGCCTGATTTTGCCAGAACCGTGGCGGTTGTCAGGCCGTTATGACCGGCACCAATGACGATTGTATCAAAGGACATCATGGGCCTCGCTGAAATGGGCCGCGGGTTTGGCCAGATCGCGCAGGATTTCCCGCGCCGCATTGCGCCCCGGCGCCCCCATCACGCCACCACCGGGATGGGTGCTGGAGCCACAGATATAAAGCCCCCTGACCGGGCTGCGATATTGGGCATAGCCGGGCACCGGTCGGTTGAACAGCAACTGGTCAAAGGTCAGTTCGCCCTGAAAAATATTGCCTTCGGTCAGCCCGACCTCGGCCTCAAGTTCGCGCGGGGTGCGCACTTCCATATGCAGAATGCGGTCTTTGAAACCGGGCGAATATTCGGCGATCTGGTTGATCACCGTCTGGCCAAAGGCATCGCGCTGTGCGTCGGTCCAGTCACCGCCATTGACCTTGGGCGGACAATACTGAACGAAACAGGACATGAAATGCTTGCCCGGTTCGGCCATGGTCGGGTCAAGGGCTGTTGGGATCATCATGTCCAGAAACGGGTCTTTGGACCAGGTGCCGTCCTTCCAGTCGTCATAGGCCCGCTCCATCCGCTCAACCGTGTCGGTAAAGTGCATGTCGCCGCGCACACAGGTGCTGTGCTTGGGCAGGGCCGGGAAATCCGGCATGCCGTCAAGCGCGATGTTCACCTTGCCGCTGGAGCCGCGCATCTTGAAATTCTTCACCTGTTTCACGAATGCGCCCGGCAGGTCGGTTTCCTGCACCAGCTTCAAAAAGGTCCGCTTCACATCGGCATTGGACACCACGGTTGCCGCGCGGTAATCGCGCCCGTCTTCCAGAACAACGCCGGTTGCCTTGCCGTCCCGGACGAGAACCTTGTCCACCGCCGCCTCGGTCACGATCGTGCCGCCCGACGCCTCAAACGAACGCGCCAAGGCCTGGGTGATCGCCCCCATGCCGCCCCGGGCATAGCCCCAGGCCCCGACGGACCCGTCCACCTCGCCCATATAGTGATGCAGCAACACATAAGACGTGCCCGGCGACATCGGCCCCAAAGCGGTGCCGATAATGCCTGAAATCGCCAGATTGGCCTTGATCACATCGGTTTCAAAATACTCGTCCAGAAAGTCCGAGATCGACATGGTCCAGAACCGCAAAGTCTGGGCCATCAGTTCGGGCGACAGGTCGTTGAACTTGCGCACCAGATACAAAAGCTCTCCCAGATCGCGCACCTTCAGGGTGCTGGGATCGGGTGCCGTGCGCATCAAAAGCGGCTGGATAAACCGGCACTGCCGGGTGACATCGCGTGCGTAGCGCTCATAGGCCTCGCCGTCACGGGCATTGTGACGGGCAAACTCGCGCCGGTGGGCGTGATGATCGCGATAGCTGGCCAAATAGTCGCCATCCTGGGTGAACACCGCCCCGCCCTCATAGGCGATGACCTGAAGCCCGTGCTTGGACAATTCCAGGTCACGCATGATTTCCGGCCGAAACAGGCTGCAGACATAAGAGCAGTTGGAATAGGTCACATCCTTGGCCAGCCGGCGGCTGACCGCGGCCCCGCCAATCCAGTCGTTCTTTTCCACCACCAGAACCTTCAGACCGGCCCGCTGCAAATAACAGGCGTTGACCAGACCGTTGTGGCCCGCGCCGATCACGATCACATCATAAGCCGAGGGTGCCGCCGTGTTCATGTCCCATAGCCTTTCGTTGTCCGATCCGGTTTGACGGCCGTTTTGCGGCCCAAACCACAGGTGGTGCTGCATCAACCTGACATGAAAACGCGCGCAAAGTCCACCCTTATTGAATGAACGTTCAGCAAAAATTCCTTGCGTTTGAAAATAGTCAGGCTACACTTCCAATCGAAATCGCACCCCTGCGGAGCCCTGATGCAACAGCACAACAGCACTGATATCCATACGGCCGAGCCTGAATATGACGACACCGCGATCCGGTTTCTCGAGGCGCTGTGGGGCGAAGGATATCTGTCGCCCGGCGGCCCGGATGAGGTGGCCCGCGTGGTCGAAAATGTCGACTTCGGGGACAAGGACGTGCTGGATATCGGCTGTGGATCAGGCGGCATAACCCTATTCCTGGCAAAGACTTACCCGTTAAGGTCCATCACCGGATTCGATGTTGAAACCCCGGTTGTCGAACTGGCCCAAAGCCGCGCCAAAGCCGCCGGGCTTGACGACAGGGCGCGCTTTATCAAGGGCGACCCCGGCCCCTATCCGTTCGCCGATGCCCGCTTTGACATCGTGTTTTCCAAGGATGCGCTGATCCATGTCGCCGACAAGGAA
Source organism: Alphaproteobacteria bacterium (assembly GCA_030830465.1). The sequence goes on along the minus strand of JAURMY010000352.1, from coordinate 994 downwards.
TCGCTGTTTGTTGAAATCGCCCGGATCCTTCGCCCGGGCGGTTGCTTTGTGGCCAGCGACTGGCTGACCAGCCATGACGGGCCGATGTCGCCGCAAATGGCCCGCTATGTTCAGGCGGAAGGGCTGAGTTTTGGCATGGCCTCCGCTGCGCGCTACAAATCCGCCATGTCCGCCGCCGGTCTGACCAACACCAAAAGCGTGAACCGCAATGCTTGGTACCGCGCGGTTGCCCGTGCTGAACTGGACCGGCTGAAAGGCCCACTTTACAAAAAAGTTTCCGAAGCCGTGGGTTCGGCCTATGTTGACAAGAACATCCTGACATGGACCGCCATGCAGGTTGTGCTGGACAGCGGCGAACATTGCCCAACCCATCTTTACGCAACCAAACCTAAGTAAAGGCAGGCCCCCAACGTGCCCGTATTGGACAAACAGGAAAAAGCCGAACCGACCCGACGGCGCGCCACCAAAGAAGTCCGCCGCGACCAGTTGATTCAAGCAACGATCGACAGCCTTGCCAAGCGCGGTTATTCCGCCACCACGATCGCCGACGTGGCTGACGGTGCGAACCTGTCCCGCGGCATCATCAACTTTCACTTTGAAAGCAAGGACAAGCTGTTTGTCGAAACCCTGACCTATCTTTCCGCCGAATATGCCGAGAACTGGAAAAGCCAGCTGGCCCAGGCCGGACCGGATGCGGCGGCGCGGCTGCGCGCCCTGGCCCTTGCTGATCTTGACCGCAAAATCTGCACCCCGCGCAAAGTCGCGGCGTGGTTTTCCGTGATGACCGAGGCCAAAGGCAAACCCGCCTTGCAACAACTGGGCTGGTCGCGTGACGAAGACTATATCGCCGCCCTTGAAACCGAAATTGCCGGCGTCAAGTCCGAGGCCGGCTATAACCTTGATGTCGTCAAGACCGCCTCCGCGATCTACGCGATGCAAGAAGGCTTATGGTTCCGCCTGATGCTGAACCGCAAGGATTTCAGCCGCGACTATG
>JAURMY010000351.1 GCA_030830465.1 Alphaproteobacteria bacterium | reverse complement strand
CTTTCAGCTGGGGCGCGGACCGTGCGCCACAGGCAAACAGGAGGAAATCATATGACACTCAAACTTATCCGCGCGGCGCTTGCCGTTGCAGGGCTGTCGCTGGCCACCGCCGCAACAGCCTCGGAATGCATTGCCCCCGCCAATCCCGGCGGCGGTTGGGACTTTACCTGCCGCCAGGTCGGTAAGTCGCTTCAGGATCTGGGCTTGATCGACGCCACCATGCAGGTGACCAATCTGGCCGGCGGCGGCGGCGGCGTCGCCTTTGCCGAAGTCGTGAACAAGCGTGGCGCCGACAATGATCTGATCATTGCCGCCTCGTCTGCCACCGCAACCCGTCTTGCCCAGGGCGCCTATCCCGGCAACACGATGGATCAGGTCCGCTGGGTGGCCACGATCGGTGCGGATTACGGCGTGATCGCCGTGGCCAAGGACAGCCCGATCCAGACCCTGCCCGAGCTATTGGACAAGATCAAAACCGACCCGACCTCGATCTCGATCGCCGGCGGCTCGGCTGTGGGCGGCTGGGATCACCTGAAGGTTCTGATCGCGGCCAATGCCTATGGCATCAATGACGTGCGTTCGGTCAAATACATCGCCTTTGATGGCGGCGGCGAAGCGGTGACCCAACTGCTGGCCGGTTCGGTTCAGGCTTTCACCGGTGACATCTCCGAGGCCAAAGGCTTTGTTGACTCCGGTGACATCCGTGTGATTGCGGTTCTTTCGCCTGACCGTCTGCCCGGCGAATTCTCGGTCTTCCCGACCGCCAAGGAACAGGGCGTTGACGCGGTCGGCGCCAACTGGCGCGGCTTTTATGCCCCCAAAGGCATGTCCGACGACGCCTATAATGCCTGGGTTCAGAAAATCGCTGACCTTTATGCTTCTGACGAATGGAAGGGTGTGATGGCCGCCAACGGTCTGGCCCCGCTGGACCTGCAGGGTGCGGCGTTTGAAGGCTTCGTCGCGGATTCGGTTGCCAAGATCGAAACCATCTCGCGCGAGATCGGCATCATCAAGTAAGCTTGCATTAAAATGCGCGTGCGGCGGCCCGGAGGGTCGCCGCATCATTCAATCCGGGAGGGGATCATGAGCGACCGTATTTTCGGAGGCATCGGCCTCATCCTTGCAATTTTTTACGCCTGGGCGACCCTGCAAATTCAGGAAAGCTTTTTGTCGGACGCGGTTGGCCCCAAGACTTTCCCGCTGGCCATTGCCGCGGTACTGGGACTGTGTTCCATCGTGATCCTGTTGCGTCCTGACGATGAGCCGGAATGGCCGGCATTCGGTCGCCTTGCCGAAATTTTCGCCGCGGTTGTGGTTATGGTGCTTTATGCCCGCGCTCTGCCTGAAGCGGGCTTTGTGATCAGCACCGCCGCCGCCGCAACCTATTTGACATGGCGGCTGGGCACCAGGCCCTTGTCCTCTGTGCTGGTGGGTGTCTGCACATCCCTTGGCATTTACGCCATTTTTCACCTCGCGCTTGGCCTGTCGCTGGCCAAGGGCCCGCTCGGTTTCTGAGGAGGACGCCCCATGGACACGCTGAACCACCTTGCCGACGGATTTCTGATCGCCGTTACCTGGCAAAACCTGGCGCTGGCCCTGCTGGGCTGTTTTCTGGGCACGATCATGGGGGCGCTGCCGGGTCTTGGCCCGTCAAACGGTGTTGCCATCCTGATCCCGCTGGCCTTCACCCTTGGATTGGGGGCCACGCCGTCCCTGATCCTTTTGACCAGCGTTTATTATGGCGCGATGTATGGCGGGCGGATCAGTTCGATCCTGTTGAACATTCCCGGCGACGAGCCAGCAATGATGACCTGCCTTGACGGCCACCCCATGGCCTTGAAGGGTCTGGCGGGCGAAGCTTTGTCCTTGTCCGGCATTGCAAGTTTCGTCGGGGCCTTTTTCGCCACATGGGGCCTGATCCTGCTGGCACCGCAACTGGTGAAATTCGCGCTTTTGTTCGGGCCGGCCGAATATTTCGCCCTGTTTGCGCTGGCATTTGCAACGCTGGGCGGGGTGTCTTCCACCAATCAGGCGAAATCGGCCTTTGCGGCCATGTTGGGGCTGGGGCTTGCCGTGATCGGGGTCGATACCCAGACCGGCGTGCCGCGCCTGACATTCGGCGAGGTACACCTTTACGACGGTATTGATTTTCTGGTGGCGATCGTCGGCCTGTTCGCCCTGTCCGAGGTATTCATCTTTCTGGAGCATCGCCACGGCAAATCCGATGCGGAAGGACGAAACATTTCGATCGGGCGTTTGTCGCCGCCGTGGTCGATGCTGAAACAATGCACGCCGACGATGTTGCGGTCATCCTTTCTGGGCTTTCTGGCGGGCGTATTACCGGGTGCGGGGGCGTCTTTGGGATCCTTCATCTCTTATTCGATGGAGAAACGGCTGGTCGACAAAGACGGCACCTTTGGCAAGGGCGATCCGCGCGGTGTGGCCGCACCCGAGGCCGGCAATAACGCCGCCGCCGGCGGTGCCTTGGTGCCGATGCTGGCCCTTGGCGTGCCGGGATCCGGCACGACGGCGGTTTTGCTGGCGGTTCTGTTGTCGTTGAACATCACACCAGGACCGCTTTTGTTCGCCAATAACCCCGACGTGGTCTGGGGCCTGATCGCGGCCTTGTTCATCGCCAATTTCATGCTGTTGGCCATGAACATCCCGATGGTTGGCCTGTTCACGCGCCTGCTGATGGTGCCGCCGCGCATCCTGATGCCGGTGGTCGCCATGGTCAGCTTTGTCGGCATTTACGGCATTTCCGGGTCAAGTTTCGATCTTCAGGTGATGATCGGCTTTGGCGTGCTGGGCTGGGTGCTGCGCAAACTTGATGTACCGCTGGTG
>JAURMY010000044.1 GCA_030830465.1 Alphaproteobacteria bacterium | reverse complement strand
CGGCGATCGGTTATTCCCAGCAATCGGGCATTCCCTATGCGATGGGGATCATCCGCAATCAATATATGGGCCGCACGTTTATCGAACCGACCGAGCAGATCCGCAATATGGGTGTGCGCCTGAAACTGAACGTCAACCGCGCTTTGATCCGGGGCAAACGGGTTATTCTGGTGGACGATTCCGTGGTGCGCGGCACCACCAGCCTGAAGATCAAGGAAATGATTCTGGATGCCGGTGCCAGCGAAGTGCATTTCCGCATCGCCTCTCCGCCGACGGCCTGGCCGTGTTTTTACGGTGTGGACACGCCGGACAAGGACAAGCTGTTGGCCAGCCATATGACCGAAGACGAAATGTGCACCCATCTGGGGGTGGACAGCCTGCGGTTCATCTCGCTTGACGGGCTTTACCGCGCCACCGGCGAGGAAAAAGGCCGCCACAAGACCCGCCCGCAATATTGCGATGCCTGTTTTTCGGGCGAATACCCGGTGAAACCGCGCGACATGTTGGACAAGGGGTTTACGCTGAAGGCGGCGGAATGACCGCAGCCATAACCCCCGACAGCTATCTGGCCCAGTGCCCGCCCGATCAACGCGCCTGTTTGATGGAACTGCGGGCGGTGATCCGCGCCTATTTGCCCGAGGCCGAGGAATGCATGTCATATGCCATGCCGGGTTTCAGGCTTGGCAAGATGGTGGCCGGATATGCGGCGTTCAAGAACCATCTGGGGTACTATCCCCATTCCGGGCGGATTGTCGGGCAGATGGCCGACCGCCTGAGCGCATGGAAAACCTCAAAAAGCGGGATCTTGTTCACGCCGCAAACGCCCTTGCCGCGCGACATCGTGCAGGCATTGCTTGACCTCAGACTGGCGGAAATCGCCAAAACCGTTAAGGCCTGACCCCATGACACAGAAAATTGCCCTTGTAACCGGTGCGTCGCGCGGCTTTGGCGCGGCTTGTGCCGAGGCGATGGCCGCTGCCGGTTATCATGTGGTGGCACTGGCCCGCACCGTTGGCGGGCTTGAGGAACTGGATGACCGGATCAGGGCGGCGGGCGGCAGTGCGACGCTGGTGCCGCTGGATGTCACCGATGACGGCGGCTTGCAGCGCCTGTGCCTGTCGGTTCATGACCGCTGGGGCGGACTGGACCTGTGGCTGCACAGCGCGATTTTCGCGGCCCCGCTGTCGCCGGTCGGCCATATCCCGGAAAAGGATTGGGAGAAATCCGTCAAAGTGAACATTCACGCCACGCAAAGGCTGGTTGCCATGGTGGAACCTTTGTTGCGGGCGCGCAAGGGGTCGGCGGTATTGCCGGTTGAGGATGTGGCGGGGCAGAAATTTCACGCCTGTTATGGCACTGCGAAGGCCGCACAAAAGGCGATCTGGGACAGTTGGGCGCAGGAATCCGCGCAAACCGGGCCAGTCGTGCGCTGTTTTCAGGCGCGCCCCATGCCAACCGCCCTGCGTGCGCGGTTCTATCCGGGGGAGGACCGTTCAAAACTGGTCGAACCCAGACAAGAGGCCGCGCGCCTGATGCAGGCCTTGGCCGGCTGACCCCTCAGCGCCGCGCCGAAATCACATCTGACCGGCCATCGTAAATTGCCGCAGCATCCGATGACCGCGCCTGAAGCACGGCGCGTTGATTGATCGAGCCTTTGTCAGTGACCTCGCCCCGGTCAAGGCTGGGCGGTTCGGCCAGAATAATCAGCTTTTGCACCCGCGTTGACGAACCGGTGGCAGCGGCGGCGAAATCCGTCAGCCGATCCTGAAACCAGGTTCGGACATCCAGACGCTGCACCAGATCGGCCAAGGCTTCCCGACCGCCAAACTGATCGCGCAAGGGTGCCTCATTCACGAACAACAGCGCCCCCAGAAAGGCCTGATCGGCGCCTGTGATCACAGCATCGCGCACGGTTTTGCCGAAATGGTTGACAAGGGCCGCGCGCAAGGCCCCCACCGCAACCCAGGTGCCGGTGTTCAGCTTGAAATTCTCGGCCACCCGGCCATCAAAGAAAAAGCCTCGCGCCAGATCGTTCGGATCGGCGGGCCGCAGCGCATCACCAAGTCGGTAAAACCCTTCTTCATCAAAAGCTTCGGCTGTCTTTTTAAGGTCTTTATAGTACCCTTTTGTAACGGACGGCCCCTTGACGCGCGCCTCAAGCTTGCCGTCGTTTGGCACCAGTTTCAGGGTCAGTCCGCGGACCGGAATGCCGATATTGCCGGACGACGCCCATTGCTCGGTTGATTGCAGCGCGAAGGGGGCGGTTTCCGTCGCGCCCAGCCCGCTGATCAGGCGCACATCCTTGACGGCATATTTCCGCGACAGGCCCAGCAGCGCGTCCCAGCTGTGTTGCGCCAGTCCGGCCCCGGCATACATCATCATGTCAAGCTTGGCGAAGAACCGGCGGCACATGGCCGCGTCGCGCTCAAACTCGCGCACCAGCATGTCCCAGCCGGTCGGCACGTTGAAATAGTAATGCGGCGAGATTTCCCGCAGATTGCGCACGGTTTCACCGATCAGCGCCGGGCTGGGCTTGCCGTCGTCAATGTAAAAACTGCCGCCGTTATAAAGGATCATGTTGAAGACTTTGTTGCCCGAGGCGGTGTGGTTCCACGGCGCCCAGTCGATCACCACGGGCGGCTCGTCATTCAGATACCGAAAGCAATCGGCCACCATGGCCATATTCGCCATCATCATCGACTGGGTGTTGATCACGGCCTTGGGGCTGCCGGTGGAGCCGGAGGTGAACAGATATTTCCCGACCGTTTCACCGGTTATGGCGGCAAAGGCGGCCGCACAGTCCGGTGACGGCGGGGTTTGCAGCAGAGCGTCAAAGCTTTCCATCCCCGCAACCGGGTTTTCCACCGCAACGACCGAAACGCCCGGCGCGCGGATCGCCGCAACCGCCGTTGCGAATTGCGCCCCGTCCTGCACCAGAATAAGCCCCGGTTGCAGCAGGGCGGCAATGTCTTTCAGCTTGCCGTGGTCCGACGACATCTGCGAATAGGCCGGCGACACCGGCGCATAGGGAACGCCGACATATTGCGCCGCAAGGCCGGTCAGCGCGTGTTCCAGGCTGTTTTCCGACAGGATCAGAACCGGCCGCTCCGCCCCAAGCCCGCGTTCCAGCAGGACCGACCCCACCGCCCTGACCTTCGCCAGAACCTGCGCATAGGTCAGCCTGATCCAGTCGCCGCCATGGTCGCGCCGCGCCAGATAGGTTTGATCCGGGCGCTCCTTTGCCCAATGCACCAACCGGTCCGGCAGGCAGCGCCCCCAATCGCCCAACGGCTCAGTCTGGCGCATCAGGATCGTGCCATCGGCACGCTTTTCCACCTCCAGCGATGGCGACCAGAAACGCGGATCGGCCTGCATCTGTCCCGCCTTCGTTATTTCGGTGCCATGCGGATCGACCCGTCCAGACGGATGGTTTCGCCGTTCAGCATGGAGTTTTCAACGATGTGCCGGGCAAGGGCGGCAAATTCATCCGGTTCGCCCAGACGTGAGGGGAACGGCACCTGTGCGCCAAGGGATCTTTGCACGTCTTCCGGCAGGCCGGCCAGCATGGGTGTCTTGAAAATACCGGGCGCGATGGACACCACCCGAACGCCGCTGCGGCTGAGGTCGCGTGCCATGGGCAGGGTCATGCCGACGATGCCGCCTTTGCTGGCGGCATAGGCGATCTGGCCGATCTGCCCGTCAAACGCCGCGACCGAGGCCGTATTGATGATGACGCCACGCTCGCCGTCCGCTGTGACCGGATCGGTGCTGACCATTCCCGCCGCCGCGCGCGAGGCGCATAGAAAGCTGCCGATCAGGTTGATCTTGATGACCTTTTCAAAGAAGGCGGCGCTGTGGGGCTTGCCGTCTTTGTCCACGGTCTTGGCCGCGACACCGATGCCTGCGCAGTTGACCAGAATGCGTTCCTGCCCCTGCTGCGCACGGGCCGCGTCAAAGCCGGCCTCGACGCTCTCGGCGCTGGACACATCGACCTTGACGAAAATGCCGCCCAGTTCCCTGGCCAAGGCCGTGCCGCGTTCTTCGTTCAGGTCAAACAGGCAGACCTTGGCGCCGCCCGCTGTCAGGGCGCGCGCGACCGCCTCGCCCAGTCCCGATGCGCCGCCGGTGATGACCGCTTTGATTTCCGAGCCAAGTTTCATGTGCCTATCCTTCAGTTTGCAACGTGTGAATTTGTGTCAACAGGCGGCGCAGGGTGTCGCGCTCG
>JAURMY010000350.1 GCA_030830465.1 Alphaproteobacteria bacterium | reverse complement strand
TTGTTTTCCCTCGTTAAAGTTAAAGGTGCACCTCAATTCAGGGAATCCAAATTGAGTGAGATGATCAATCACAGTTTGTGGGGGCCGGGTCAAGGAACTGACGGTGTCTGGAAGTGAAGACTAAAAAATCTGGTGCAGAGTTGCCACAGTGGGCCGGGAGGCGATCCAGCACCCTTATATGGGGAAAATATGAAAACACTTGTTGGCGCGAATTGAAGCAAGTACTAACGAAGGCAGTACAGCGCATATATTTCGGTAGGAGGATTTTTCCGTGTCAGGAATCCTGAAAATTCTGATCATGGTCTTGCTGGCCACCTCTTTATCCGCCTGCGGCAACCGCGGGCTGTTCAAGAACAGGGGCACCAGCGGCGAGGATTTTGATCCGCGGTCCAAGCGCGAGCAAACTGAGTTTGCCAAAACCGGGAAAATCCAGGATCTGTTCAAAAACAGGGACGATCCCAATGTAACCGTGGCCGTCAACAAATACATCTGGAACGCGACTCTGGACATCCTGAGCTTTATGCCGGTTGAGGCGGCTGATCCGTTTTCTGGCGTGATTGTAATGGGTTGGGGCAGCGCCGCCGGTTCAAGCCGGCAATATCGCGCGACGGTTTATATTCAGGATCCGGCGCTGGATGCGCGGTCGCTACGGGTGGCGCTGATGACCCGTGGCGGGCCGGCGTCCAAGGACACGATCCGTCAGATCGAAGATGCGATTCTGACCCGGGCGCGGCAGATGCGCATTGCGGATGGCAAGCTCTAGACCTTCACCGCGAAAAAGAATTATGAACGCGCCGGGGCCCGCGAAATCGGGTTTCCCGGCGCAGTTTTGACAAGGATAAAGTGATGTCGCGCTACAACGCCCGTGTGGTCGAACCGAAATGGCAACAGGCCTGGGACCAGGCCGAAGTGTTCCTCGCAAAGCGCGATGAGAGCCGCGAGAAATATTATGTCCTTGAAATGTTTCCCTATCCTTCGGGGCGCATTCACATGGGCCATGTGCGTAACTATACGATGGGCGATGTGGTCGCCCGTTACAAATCTGCAACAGGTTTCAACGTGCTGCACCCGATGGGCTGGGATGCCTTCGGCCTGCCGGCGGAAAACGCCGCGATGGACAAGGGTGTCGCCCCCGGCGACTGGACATATAAGAACATCGCGGACATGCGCGCACAGCTGAAGCCGATGGGTCTGAGCATCGACTGGAGCCGCGAACTGGCGACCTGCGACCCGGAATATTACGGCCAGCAGCAGGCCATGTTCATTGATATGATGGAAAAGGGACTGGTCTATCGCAAGAACGCGGTGGTCAACTGGGACCCGGTCGATCTGACGGTTCTGGCGAATGAACAGGTGATCGACGGCAAAGGCTGGCGGTCGGGTGCGGTGGTGGAACGCAAGGAACTGACCCAGTGGTTTTTCAAGATCTCGGACTTTTCCGGCGAATTGCTGGACGCGATTGACGGTCTGACCCAATGGCCGGACAAGGTTCGTCTGATGCAGCAGAACTGGATCGGCAAGTCGCGCGGTTTGCAGATGACCTTTGCGTTGACGGCACCGCAGGGCGGATTCAGCGGGATTGATGTTTATACCACCCGTCCCGATACGTTGATGGGGGCGAATTTCGTTGGCATTTCCGCTGATCACCCGCTGGCCAAGGCCCTGGCCGCCGAGAACGCCGATATTGCGGCGTTTTGCAAGGAATGCCATCTGGGCGGCACGACCGAGGCGGAACTGGAAACCGCCGAGAAGAAGGGCTTTGATACCGGCCTGACGGTGCGGCATCCCTTGAATCCCGACTGGCACTTGCCGGTCTGGATCGCCAATTTCATTCTGATGGATTACGGCACCGGCGCGATTTTCGCCTGCCCGGCCCATGACCAGCGCGATCTGGACTTCAGCCGGAAATACGGGCTGCCGGTGATTGACACTTTTCAGGCACTGGAAAATCCCGTGCCTGTGGAGAATGAGGCCTTCGTGCCGCCGAAAACCGAAGTGGTGCGGTGGATCAACCATTTTGCCGGTCTGGACCAGGCCACCGGGCAAGAGGCGATTGACGCAACCATCGCCTATGCCGAAAAAAACGGCTGGGGCAAAGGTGTCACCAATTACCGCCTGCGCGACTGGGGTGTTTCGCGCCAGCGATTCTGGGGCAGCCCGATTCCGGTGGTGCATTGCGACACTTGCGGCGTTGTGGCCGAGAAAAAGGAAAATCTGCCGGTCGAACTGCCGGGCGATGCCGTTTTCGACAAACCCGGCAATCCCCTGAACTGGCATCCGACCTGGCGCGATGTGCCCTGTCCGAATTGCGGCAAGCCGGCCAAACGGGAAACCGACACGATGGACACGTTCGTTGATTCGTCCTGGTATTTCGCCCGCTTCACCGCGCCCCGGGCAAAGACGCCCACAGTGATGGCCGATGCGGAATACTGGATGAATGTGGACCAGTATATCGGCGGGATCGAACACGCGATTTTGCATCTTCTCTATTCACGCTTCTTTGCGCGCGCGATGAACCTGACAGGGCATTTGCCGAAATCGGCAATCGAACCGTTCAATGCCTTGTTTACGCAAGGCATGGTCACGCATGAAACTTATTCGACGCCGGGCAAGGACGGCCGTCCGGTCTGGCGCACCCCGGATGAGGTGGAAAAGCGTGAAAACGGTGCCGTTCTGCGCGCCACCGGCGAAGCGGTTGATGTCGGCCCGATCATCAAGATGTCAAAGTCCAAGAAAAACGTTGTCGACCCGAACGATATCATCGACCAATACGGCGCTGACACCGCCCGCTGGTTCGTGATGTCCGACAGCCCGCCCGAACGGGATGTGGAATGGACCGCCTCGGGGGCGGAAGCGGCGTGGAAGCATTTGCAACGCGTCTGGCGTATTGCCGACGAACTTAATGAAATGGGCGACGGCGGCGGTGCCGACCTTGAGTTGGAAAAAGCCACGGCAAGGGCAATTGACGAGGTGACCAAGGGGATCGAGGGATTCGCCTTCAACAAATCCGTCGCCAAGCTTTACGAACTGACCAACGCGATCCAGAAATCCGACGCCGGACCAACCGCGAAGAAAGCCGCGATGCTGACGCTGGCGCAGCTGATGCAGCCGATGACACCGCATCTGGCCGAGGAAGTCTGGCAATTGCTGGGCGGGCAGGGTCTGGTGACACAGGCCCCCTGGCCCAAGGCCGATCCGGCCCTGCTGGTGGACGATTCGGTGACCCTGCCGATTCAGATCAACGGCAAACGGCGCAGCGAAATCACCGTGCCCAAGGCTATGCCGAAAGAAGAGGTTGAAAAGCTGGTGCTGGCGGATGATGCTGTGATCAGGTTTCTGGACGGTCAGCCGCCCAAGAAGCTGTTCGTTGTTCCGGGGCGTATTGTAAATGTCGTTGTCTGATCGCAGAACCCTGTTGCTGGGCCTGGCCGCGCTGCCTTTGGCCGCCTGCGGCTTTACGCCGGTTTATCAAAAGGGTGGCGCGGCGCAGGGCCTGCAAGGGCAGATATTTGTCGCGCTGGTGGACAGCCACGAAGGCTTTGGCCTGCTTGAGCGTCTGGAATCCCGTCTGGGGACCGCTGGCAGCAATGCGCGATTCGCGATGGCGCTGGAACTGGAAATCACCGAAGAAAAACTGATCATCAACGCGCTCAGCGGGATCAACCGGTACACGCTGAAAGGCAAGGCCGGGGTCAAGGTGACGGATCAAACCACCGGGACCGTGGTGTTCAGCGACACGATCCGCGAAGTCGTCGGCTTTTCCGGCACCACGGAAACCGCCCAAAGCGCCGCCGCGAAAAAGGATGCCTATGACCGGCTGGTGCTGGCTTTGGCCGATCAGATCGTCATGCGCGTGAACGCAACCGCCGCAAGCTGGGCTGCATGAAACTGGCAGGGCGCGAGTCTGTCCGGTATTTCACAAAACCTGAACCCGACCGCACAGGTCTGTTGATCTATGGCCCCGACGCGATGCGAATCGCGCTGAAACGGCAAGAGGTCGTTGCCGCCCTTGTGGGACCGGCCGGCGAAGAGGAAATGCGCCTGACCCGGATCGCGGCAAGCGAGCTGCGCAAAGACAGCGCCGCCCTGATTGACGCGATGAAGGCGCAAAGCTTTTTCCCCGGCCCAAGGGTGGTGTTTGTCGAGGACGCCACCGATGCCATCGGCAAGGTGATCGCGGATGCGGTCAATGACTGGCAGCCGGGCGATGCGACGCTGGTGATCACGGCGGGGCAACTGGCGGCCAAATCCAACCTCAGAAAGCTGTTTGAAGGCCACCGGAACGCTTATGCCGCCGCGATTTACAACGACCCGCCCAGCCGCGAGGAAATTGAGGCGGTGCTGGCCAAGGCCGGTGTCATCAATATCGGCCAACAGGCCATGGCGGATCTCACGGCGCTGGCGCGGGTGCTGGACCCCGGCGATTTCGCCCAGACGATGGAAAAGCTGGGGCTTTACAAGCTGAACGATTCCGATCCTGTCAGTTCCGAGGATGTCCTGGCCTGCGCGCCGCAAACCTCTGAGGCGGCGCTGGACGATGCGCTGCACATCATCGCCGAAGCCAAAGTTGGCGAAATCGGACCGGTGATGCGCAAGCTGGAAGGTCAGGGGGTCAACCCGACCAGTATCTGCATCGGGGCGACGCGGCATTTCCGCACCCTGCATCTGGCGGCCAGCCATCCCAAAGGCCCCGAGGCCGGTCTCAGCGCCAGCCGCCCGCCGGTTTTCGGCCCCAGACGTGACCGCATGTTGCGGCAGGCGCGGGCGATTGGGCTTTATAAGCTTGAAAACATGCTCGAAATCCTGACAGACACCGATCTGAGCCTGCGCAGTTCGAAACCGGTTCCGGCCCGGGCGGCGCTGGAACGGGCTTTTATCAGGATCGCCATGTTGGCACGGACATAACACATCACAAACATGAGGGAATCGCATGTATAAATTGGTTGGCAGCAAGAAAAGCCGCGCTTTTCGGGTGCTTTGGGCGCTGGAAGAACTGGAACTGGATTATGAGTTTGAGCCCGCCGCAGCACGGTCCGATGAGGTGCGCGCGCTGAACCCCTCGGGTAAAATTCCCGTCCTGATCGAGGGCAATGAGGTGCTGACCGACAGCGTGGCGATCATTCAGTATCTGGCCGACAAACACGGTAAACTGACCTTTCCCGCGGGGACGATCGAACGCGCCAAACAGGACGGGTTGATGCAGTTTGCCTGTGACGAAATGGACGGCACCTTGTGGACCGCCGCGCGCAACAGCTTTGTTCTGCCGGAAGAGCGCCGGGTGCCGGCGATCAAGGACACGCTGAAATGGGAATATACCCGCTCGATGAAATCGCTGGCGGACCGTCTGGGGTCCAAAACCTATCTGATGGGCGACACGTTCACCGTAGCCGATATCATCGCGGCCCATTGCGGAACCTGGGCGCGCAATGCCGGGTTTGACTGTCCCGAACAGGCGGTGACCGACTATATCGACCGGTGCATTTCACGCCCGGCCTATAAGCGGGCGGTGGCGAAGTAACCTTTGCAAAGGCTGATCCGGTCAGGGCAGCAGTTTCCGGATGTCCTGATACAGGCTTTGCGGGATCGAAATGCCCGTGGTCGCGGTGCGTTTGCGGTTTTCAAACCGGCGCGCGCCCGGCAGCCTTGTGCCGTCTTGCGCCAAAAGGGCCGTGAACAGCTTTTCACCATGTTCCAGAAAGCCGTCGGCATCGCCAAAGCGGGCGGGATCCATTGCGATGATCAGTTCGCCGCCTTTGGGCGGGCCGCCGCGCCCGGCATCGTCTTGCTGTGATTCAATGCTGAGAAATTCCCCCAGCAAAGGCCCGGCCAGCAGTTCGATCATCATGGCCAATGAGGCGCCCTTGTAGCCGCCAAAACCCAGTTGCGCGCCTTGCAGCACCACGTTGGGATCGGTCGTGGCCTCGCCGTTTGGCCCGATTCCCGCGGTTTCAGGCACCTTATGGCCATCCCGCGCCGCGATCTGGATTTCGCCCCGCGCCATGCTGGATGAGGCCTGGTCGAACACCAGCGGCGGCGCGTCCCTGCGCGGCCAGGCAAAGCCCATCGGATTGGTGCCAAACAGCGCCTTGATGCCGCCCGCCGGGGCGACATAGGGATAAGCCGCCGTC
>JAURMY010000349.1 GCA_030830465.1 Alphaproteobacteria bacterium | reverse complement strand
CTCGCCACCGGGCGTCGCCGCAAAGGCCGGGGCCTCAATCGCGGTATCCTCATACCAGGTGGGCGCGCTCATTCGTGGCCGCGACCCTTGTTGACGATTCCGTCCAGCGCCTTGATCCCCGATGCCGCGATCAGGGTCAGGATCAGATAGAGCAGGGCCGCCGAGTTGAAGGGTTCAAAGGCCAGAAAGCTTTGCGCCTGAAATTCGCGCATCCTTTGGGTGATGTCGCGAACCGACAGGATCGACACAAGCGAGGTGTCTTTCAACATGGCGATGAACTCGTTGCCCAGTGCCGGCAGAACGATTGCGACGGCCTGCGGTACGATCACGAACCGCGCCACCTGCCATTCGCGCAGGCCCAGGGTTCGGGCGGCCTCGATCTGGCCCTTCGGAATCGCTTCGATACCGGCCCGGAAAATCTCGGCCATATAGGCGGAATAACCCAAGGCGATCGCGATGATCCCGCGGGTCATCATCTGAATGTCAATCACTCCGGACGAAGCGTTCTTGATCGCCCCCGCCAGCGGCAGGCCGACGTAAAGGATGATCACAAGCAGCGGAATGCCGCGGATCGTGTCGACGAAAAAGTCGGAAAAAACCGTCAGCGGGTGACTGCCGATAAAGACCCCAACTACGGTCAGCAACACCAGAAACCCGCCCAAGACAAGGCTGGTGATCCCGATGGCGGATTGGTCAGTTGGCAGGAAACTGGCCTGCCAGATAATCGGCAGATCGCCGGCGGCATCTTTTGGCAACAAGGCCGCCGAAATGAAGCCCTGTGACATGTAATCCAATGCCTGCTCTGGCGTGGCCAATGAGCGGACCTTGAACGGCTCTTGCGGCTTTTCCGCCAGAAACTCGCCGAAGCGGACGGTATCCGACAAGCCTTGCGGCGTGCCCGAAACAATCCCGATCTTTCCGTCAAGCGTGCCCGCCAGGACCACATGCTGATGCGGCTGCATCAGGAAAAATGCGGCATTCGCCAGCAAAAGCCCACCAATCACGCTGATCGCAATCGAGGCCCGGCGCGAGGGTTTCAACCCTTTCAAAAGCGCCCAGAGCAGACCAAGGATCGACGCCCCCATATAGGCAAAAAAGGCGGCGCGCAGGGTCACCATGATGCCAACACCAAAACCGGGATGGGCCACCATCAGAACATAAAAGGACAGTGCGAAATTGGCGCAGAACAAGGCCGACCAGAACAGGCGCGCCACCAGCGTCCGGTGCAGCTTCAGCGACAGGCTTGCAATCAGGGCGCAGGCCAGTCCGGCCAAAGCAAGGCCCCAGCAAATCCGTCGCACGGACACCAGCAATGCCGCCTGAAAATCCGGGTCCAGAACAAAGTTGCGGTCCTGAATGATGATCCAGGACACATCGCGCGGGTCATAGGCATTGACCGCGACCGAAACCGCGTAAAGGTCGGTTGCCTGCAATTGCGACAACAGGGCAAAAAACACCGCCTGAACCAAGAACAGGCCGATGGCAAAGCGGCGGTCGGCGGCGACCGACGCCTCGGCCAGATCGGGGCGCAGTGACCGGAACACCATGATCGTTGCAACAAAGCCGGAAACGCAAGCCCCCGCCGACAGAAGAAAGGCCAGCAACAGGCTGGGCGCATTATCCTCGATCCCCAGAACCGCCGACAGCGCCGGTCCATAGTTCCGCGAGGTCGCAATCAGAAAGATCAGGATCGGCAGAACTGCCAGAAAAATCAGGTTACTTGCGCGAATGCCGCGCAGCCAGCTCAGGAGAAAATTCATGGGGCTGATCGCTTTTTCAGGTCGAGAAAAGCATCAAGGCCGGGCGATGCCGCCCGGCCTTGACAGGAAGTGCCGATATTATTTCGGCCACCATTTCAGAACCAGCTTGTCCATGGTGCCGTCGGCCTTGATCGCGGCCAGGCCTTCGTTAAAGGCGTCCTGCAGGGTCGAGCCTTTCTGGAACACCAGACCCAGCGGATCTGACGACAGGCCGGTGATGCCGACAGTCAGTTCGCCCGCGAATTCCTGCTCATAGGCGGCAGCCGAGGTCGAATCGATGATCACGCCGTCAACGTCGCCGTTGCGCACGGCAACCACAGCATTGTTGAAGCTGTCAAACAGCGCCAGGTTGGCGCGGCCGACAAGTTCTTCCCCCAGGGTGGCGTTGGTGGTGCCGGTCTGGCTGGCCAGTTTCATCTTGCCGCTCTTGAAGTCGTCGATGGTCGCGTCTTTGTCTTTCACGCGCATCAGCACGCCCTGTTGAACGATGATATAGGGGTCGGAAAAGTCGACGATCTTTTTACGTTCGTCGGTGATGGTGACGCCCGATACGACCATGTCGAACTGACCGGCGGCCAAAGCGGCAAAGATGCCGTCCCAGGCGGTGGTGACCCAGTTCGGCTGGCAGTTGGCCCGCTCGCAGATCGCGGCGACAACGTCGACGTCAAAACCCTTGACCACGCCGTCTTCGATAAACTCATGCGGCGGATAGGTCGTGTCAGACCCGATGTTCAGGATTTTGCCACCCAGGTCGGCAGCAGCCGCCGGAAACGCCAGCGCGGCGCTCAGAGCCAGGGTAAGGATAGATTTACGCATTTATGTCTCCCGTTAATATTTTGTTGTCCCGCTCTTTCTGTTTGATACTGTCCGGGACACCATCTGCAAGACTGAGTAAAATTTGAACCGAGGTCAAGCGGCGTTCAGCCCCAAGCCCGGTGGACAGGATCAAAATGAACGAACACCCGGCCTGGAAAATTGTTGAAGACGCCAAAGAGAGGTTCAAAACCCTAAGCGACACGGTCTGGGCGACCCCGGAAACCTGTTATGGCGAGACTCGCTCGGTTGCCGCCCATCGCGACGAGCTGCGGGCGCAGGGGTTCACCGTAACCGAAGGTCTGGCGGATATTCCGACCGCGATCATGGGGGCCGCCGGATCCGGCGGGCCGGTCATTGCGATTTTGGGGGAATATGATGCGCTGGCCGGGCTCAGCCAACAGGCGGATGTTTTTGAATATGCGCCGCTGGAGGCCGGGGCCAATGGCCACGGATGCGGTCACAACCTTTTGGGTTCGGCGGCAATGCTGGCGGCAACGGCGGT
>JAURMY010000348.1 GCA_030830465.1 Alphaproteobacteria bacterium | reverse complement strand
TGACCGGCAATGTGGTGGTCTATGACGACGAGCATAATTACATGGCCTCCGCGCTGGCGGCGCATCTGGCGCGAAACGGGTGCCGCGTGACCTATGCAACCCCGATGCCCACCGTCGCCCCCTGGACCGACAACACGCTGGAATACCGGTTCATTCTGGAAGATCTGGCGGCGCAGAAGGTCCGGGTTCTGACCGGTCAAAGCCTTGTAAAGACCGACGATACTGCCGTCTGGCTCAGCTCGGGGCCGGTGACCGCGCAGGCGCTGCTGTTTGTTGGCGCGCGACGGCCTGAAACCGCGCTTTGGCAGGCATTGGACGGGCGATCCAACCGGCTGCGGATTGGCGACGCCAATGTTCCCGGTCTTATCCAGGCGGCGGTGCTGTCCGGCCATCTGGCAGCGCGCGAAATCCTTGACGGAAAACCCTCGCAGATCCGCCTCGATCGACCGTATCTAGACGCCTGACCGCCGCAGATTGCAGCTACCTTGTGTTGTCCATGTCGGTGCCCTAGACAGTGGCCTCAGACGTTTTTCAAAATCCATTGGTCCTGCCAACCTCAGGGATAAAAGGTATCAAAACGCCATGGCAGAGCTGTCTTCCCCGTTCCGGCGCCTTCGAAATCTGTTCGAAGTCTACGCGTCCCAACATTTCGAAATCCGCAAAGGCCCCCGCCGTCTGGTGACCGAAACCGGCGAAGTGGTCGGCTTTTTGGAGGAAATGTTGCTGTCGCAAGGACGGCTTTACCTGCGCGGTTGGTGCATGTTGTCGCCGGTACAGCTGCACCACGGTACCCAGTCCCTGGAACGGCATCCCTCGATTGAACGGTTTGACGTGGCCGACGCCTTTCGCTGCCAGCCACTGACCGGATTTGAGGCCAGTCTGCAATTAGAGCAAGCCCCCCTGTCACTGACCGCCGGCACAAGCGAATCCCGGATGCTTCGCATCACAGTGCCTGTGCCCGGTCCGGCACAGATCGCCCGATACCGGTCCCGCTTGATGCTCTATTTTTTCCGTGACCTTTTGCGCGTTTCGCCTAAAGCGATTTGGAATCTTGTCACCCGAAATCCGAAATTTCGCGAAAACATCAAGACGGGAATGGGCCTGAACCGCTTGCCTGAAACCGGATTGCTGGATCCATTGGCGCTGAAGCCGGACCAGGCTGCGCCCGCGTCCGCCACGCCCGGCCGGCATGGGCTGAACATCGTCCTGCCGGTGTTCAATGCCTTTGATCTGTTGCCGGAAGTGTTTGACCGGATTGAGAAAAACACCGACCTGCCGTGGCGGTTGATCGTTGTGGAAGACCGATCCACCGACCCAAGGGTTTTACCCTTTCTGCGGCGGCGTGTGGCGCAGATGACGGCAAGAGGCGCGCATGCCGAGCTTGTTGAATCGCCGGAAAATCAGGGGTTTGTCGCCAGTGCGAACAAGGGTCTGCACCTTTCGCGCGGGGACGGGCGTCCGGTTGTCCTGCTCAACACTGACGCTTTCGTGCCACAAGGCTGGGCCTCCCGGCTGCTTGCCCCGTTCGCGCAAGACGCCTCGGTCGCTTCGGTCACGCCCATGTCCAACAATGCCGAGATTTTTTCCGGCCCGGTGATCTGTGTGCCGACCCAGCTTGCCCCCGGTCAGGTGGACGCAATTGACGCGGTTCTGCGCGCGATGGTCAATTCCGGCGCGGGCATGGTCGACGCCCCGACCGGTGTGGGGTTTTGCATGGCCATCGCCCCGACGTACCTCGACCTAATTCCGTCTTTTGACAGCGCTTTTGGCAGAGGCTATGGCGAAGAAGTGGACTGGTGCCGCCGCGCTGCCGACCTGGGGGGGCGCCATGTGGCCGCCGCCAATCTGTTCGTCGAGCATCACGGTGAGCAAAGCTTTGGCACTGTGGAAAAACAGACCCGAATTCGCGAAAGTGGCGCGCTGATATCTGGACGTTATCCCGACTATCCGGCGCTGGTAATGGGGTTTATCCGGCGCGACCCGCTGCTGACGCCGCGCCTGGTTCTGGCCCTGGCCTGTTTGGCCAGCCTCCCCGATCGACCGGAAGTGCCGGTTTATATGGCCCATTCGCTGGGCGGCGGGGCGGATCACTGGCTTGAACACCAGATCGCGCATTCCAAGACAAAGGCGGCGGTGATCCTGCGCTTGGGCGGACGCAACCGGTTCCAGATTGAGGTTATCAGTGCCGCCGGGCGCACCCGCGCCGCCACGTCGGATTTCAACCTGGTTGACACCCTGATGGCCTTGCTGCCCCGAAAACGGATCATTTTTTCCTGTGCGGTGGGGGATCCCAACCCGGTTGAACTGCCGGGATTTCTGCGCGCGCTTGCAAAAAAGGCGCCGCTGGAGATTTTGCTGCACGATTATTTTCCGATCAGCCCCTCTTACACCCTGCTGGACAGCGACGGCGCCTATTCCGGACCGCCGAAACCGGTTACGTCTGATCCGGCTCACAGCTTTGTGGCACCCGATGGCAGCGTTACACCCTTGGCCGCATGGCAGGCCGAGTGGCGCACAGCCCTGGGCCATGCGGATCGGATCACCGCCTTTTCAAAGGCCAGCCGCAATATCCTTGCGCAGGTATATCCCGAACTGTCTGATCGCATCACCGTCAGCCCGCACAAGCTTATTCACATGCCGCCCGCCCTAAGCCCAAAACGCAACAGTCAAGCGGTGATTGGCGTGCTTGGCGATCTTGCCCCCCACAAGGGTGCCGCCGTGGTAGAAGCTGTTTCCCGCAAACTGCCGCGCGCAGGCACAGGGCTGGTGGTGCTTGGCCGCCTCGCGCCGGGTTTTGGACTGGCTTCGCCTGCAAAGGTCCACGGCGGTTACGCGCTGACCGACCTTGCGGATCTGGTAGACCGATATGGCATCACCTGTTGGCTGATCCCGTCGATCTGGCCCGAGACGTTTTCCTATACGACCCATGAATGCCTCGCCACCGGTTTACCGGTGATGGCCTTTGATCTTGGCGCACAGGGTGATGCGCTGCGCGAAGCCGAAAATGGCCGCGTTATCAGCTGGCCCGCACAGAAAACCAGTCCTGTCTTTTTGGCGGACGCCGTCTTGGCCACGCTGGACAAATTGCCTTGACTCACCGAAATTGCAAATTCGGTCCTGGATCAATGAACATGGCGATTGTCGCGGAAAGACTCATTTTTCAATGAAACGGCAGACTTCCGGTGATCTCTTTTTGAACCCTGATTTTGACGCGGAGCGCTATTGCGATCAACTTGCGCGCCTCCCGCCGGCCGCGCGAAATTTCGGTATTCTGTTCACGCCGCGCTCTGGGTCCTCGTGGTTGACGGATGTCTTGAGTCAGACAAAGCTGTTGGGCAAGCCACAGGAATGGTTCAACCCGAATTTCGTTCCGGGGATCACTAGGGCCCTCAACGCCAATGACCTTGGCGGTTACATAGAAATGTTGCGCCGGAAACATAAGCTGGGCGGGTTTTTCTCTTTTGAAATAACGCTTTACCAAATGCAAAAAGTGTTTGGCAGCGAAGCCCGATTTCTGGAATTAATGCCGGAAAACACCCGCTATATCTGCTTGACCCGCGAAGATATGGTGGCACAGGCGGTTTCCCTTGCCAAAGCCGTAACCACCGAAGTTTTCCACGCCGTCAAAAGTTCTGACGCCGAAATTACCGCCACCGACACGGCGTTTGTCTATGATGACGGTCTGATCCTGAAATGGCTGGACCATATTTTTGAACTGGAAAAACGCACGGAAAATTTCATCGCGACCCTGGAACGTCCGGTTCAGCGTATGACCTATGAACAGATCACCAAAACCGGTGCGGCGGATGCGGCCCGGCAAGCGATGAACCTTCTGCGGTCAGCCAAAGCCGCAGAAGTGCCATTGCCGGAATTCAAGACTGAACACCGCAAAATCGGCTCATCGCAAAACGCCGAATTTGCAGAAAGATTTCGCGCAGCACATCCGGCTTTGATGGACGAAATCGCTGCGTTTCGTGCGGGCATCCAACCAATCAGACCGCGCCGCACATGACGCAGTATTTTCTGCATATTGGCATGAACAAGACGGGCTCCACGGCGCTTCAGGTCTTCTTCAGCGAAAACCAGCGGGCGCTGAAAAAAAACGGAACGCTCTATCCCGATACCGGCCGCACAGAATCGGTAAAACATCAAGACCTGGTTGAGGCGCTTGGGTTCTCTGTCGGCCCGCAAAGGGACCCCCAAGACCATGCCCTGCGCCAGAAACTTCGCGCTGACCTTCTGGCCGAAGCTGGCGCATGCAATGCCAAACGCGTTGTGATCAGTTCTGAAATGTTTTCGCGTAAACGCAACCTGCGGCCGGT
>JAURMY010000009.1 GCA_030830465.1 Alphaproteobacteria bacterium | reverse complement strand
GACCTGATTACCACCGCGCCCAGCGTGATCTACCAGATCCACATGCGCGACGGTCAGGTCATTGAAATGCACAACCCCGCCGACATGCCCGACCCGGCGCATATCGATCATATCGAGGAACCGCGCATCAAGGCGACGATCATGGTGCCCGACGAATATCTGGGCGATGTGCTGAAACTGTGTCAGGATCGGCGCGGGGTGCAAATGGACCTGACCTATGCCGGTTCCCGCCCGATGGTGGTTTACGATCTGCCGCTGAACGAGGTGGTGTTTGATTTCTATGACCGGTTGAAGTCGGTGACCAAGGGCTATGCCTCGTTTGATTACCAGATGTATGGCTATCGCGAGGATGCGCTGGTCAAGATGTCGATCCTTGTGAATGACGAACCGGTGGATGCGCTCAGCACCATGGTGCACCGCGACCGGGCCGATATGCGCGGGCGGGGCATGGTGGAGAAGCTCAAGGAACTGATCCCCCAGCACATGTTCAAAATCCCGATTCAGGCGGCAATCGGCGGTCGGATCATCGCGCGCGAAACCATCTCGGCCCTGCGCAAGGATGTGACCGCGAAATGCTATGGCGGCGACGCGTCACGCAAGCGCAAGCTGCTGGACAAGCAGAAGGCGGGTAAAAAGAAGATGCGCCAGTTCGGCAAGGTCGAGATCCCGCAGCAGGCGTTTATCAACGCGCTGAAGATGGATAATTAGGTTCAATTATATCCTTTTCTGCCAGCACAAGTCTTAGAGAATTCAAGGAAGTTTGGTGAATCCATCCAGCGGTCGCTGCGCTTCCCCAAACCGGGCCCCACTTGGCCCGGTCAGCGCCCGGACCTCCCCCGTGGGGAGGGCGATTTGCCCCCGCCCCGGGGCCCGGGCGATGACCTTTCGGCGCGGCAGGCGGAAAATGTGGGGAAACCTTCAGCGCACCCCGACCGCCCCAAACATTAAAAAATGCTTTTCCCCCTAAAAAATAGTTTATTGCATCCGGGCCAAATTCCTTGCTTTGCGCGGCAATAATTGCATTCTGAACCAAGAGGCACCGACAGGGAGTGCCCGTAAAAAATGCTACTGGGAGGTAACATGACCAAATTCTTTTCACTGACGGCTTTGTCCGCCGGGGCCGCGCTGCTGGCCGGGGCGGCAACCGCGCAGGTCAATCTTTCTGTGGAAACCGTAAGCCCGGGGGGCTCGGCCTATCTGGCGCCGGCCCACTTGGCAGAGGTGGCCGCAAAGGCCGGGATCGCCGATATGCAGCTGAATGACTCGGCTGTTTTGACGAACTCGGTTCAGAACGTCGCAGAAGGCAAGACCGACATCGCCGTAATGCCGCTGATCCTGCCGTTCCTGCTGAGCCGGGGCGTTGGACCCTATACCAGCATCGGGCCGGAAAAAGGCGCCGAACTGGCGGGCAATTTGCGGATGCTGATGCCGTTCTCGCTGGGTGTGTTCGACCTGATGGCCTATTCCACCGAGGGTCTGAACGGCTGGGATGACCTCAAGGGCAAGAAGGTTGTGAACGGGCCGCCACGCGGCGCCGCGCTGAACAACGCCCGCGCCATCATCCAGATCATCACCGGTCTGAAAGACGGCGAAGGCTATACCGGCATTCAGGCCGACTGGGGCCAGATCACAGCCGTCATCAGCGATGGTTCCGCACAGGCGGCGGTTCTGCCGGAACTGTTCCCGAACCAGCGTACAACCGAACTGGGCGCGGCCGGTCATATGAACGCCTGGTCCATCCCCAAGGCGATCTTCGAAGGCGAAGCGATGCAGAACTATATGAAGGCGCCGGGTAACGCGCCCTTCGTTGCGCCGCTGGCACAGATTCAGGCCGGTCTGGGTGAGAACTGGACAGCGATTTCCGAGGATGACACCTTCCGCGGCATGTCCACGCAAGGGTCGATCGGGGTCAACAAGGACATGTCCGAAGACATGGCCTATCAACTGACCAAGATCTATATCGACACGCTGCCGGAACTGAAGGCCAAGGCCCCGTTTGGCGTCGCTGTAGGCTTTGACCAGCCCACGAACGGCGTTTGCGGCCCAAGCCCCTACAAGTTCCATCCCGGTGCGGTTCGTGCCTGGGAAGAAGCCGGCTACAGCATCCCGGACTGCGCAAAGTAGTCCTGACGGATGATTGCCAACGCCCGGGCGCTGCCAGCCAGCGCCCGGGTCTGTCATATTAAACCACTCATATCTGGATAAAATCCATGTCGGACGCCGCTGCTCCTGCACCGCAAGGCACCTCGCTTACGGAAAAGATCATCTATGCCATGGCATTGATCTTTATGCTCGTAGGTATCGTCAACTCAATGCCGTCAATTCCGGGTTGGGATCAGATGATCCAGAACCTGTTCGGAAGCACCACGATGCATGTCAGGCGCTTCCCGACCGAGTGGTTTTACCCCGCCGCTTTTGCCTGGATGATGGTGATTGTGGCGATGAAAAATTCGATGTGGCGGGAATGGCAGGACGCCTCGGCCCTGAAGCGCCGCTTTGGCCTGTTCATGGATATCGCTCTGGTCGTTGCCGCGGTGACGATTTCGGTGTCCTACCTGATCGAAATTTCCTCGGTTTGCCTGATTGACCGTGTGACCGGCGACCGTGCCGCCCTGATGGCCACGGCCCTGAAGGACGCCGTCGCCTTTGCCCAGGAATACGGGCTGCCGATTCCTGATTCGGTTGACGACCCGAAATGCATGAACACAACCGGTGTCTGGCTGGCCCTGATCATGGGCGTGTCGATGCTGATCTTCCTCGGCTATAACATCAAGGTCTGGGGTCTGCCGCTGGTCGCGGTGTCAATGGCGGT
>JAURMY010000347.1 GCA_030830465.1 Alphaproteobacteria bacterium | reverse complement strand
CGCACGCAGATATTGGGCCTGCATAAGATCGTCCCGCAATCCGTTTGAATAATAGGGTTTTGCAGATTCCGACGACTTGGGATCAAGAAAGACGTTCGGCTGGTTAGCGCCCTTGTCAATCGCCGCACAGCCAAGTTCCGTGAACCAGATCGGCTTGCTGCCCGGTTCCCAGGCTGTCGCCACAGCCTGTCTGACACCATTGATCCGCTCATGATGCGGGTTTTGCCACCACCCTTTCAGGTCTTTGTAGCGATAAATCCAGTCTTCGCCAAATGCGCCGTCCGTGATCGGGCTTCGGATCTGCCGGTCACGCGCGTTCTGTGACTCGTAGTACCAGTCGAACCCTTCGCCGCCGGCGATGTTGGCTTTCAGATATGCAGGATTGTAGATCGCACCAAAAGCTGCATCCAAGTGATCAACGCCATCGCGCCAATCGGCGATCGGCATATAGTTGTCGATGCCGATGAAATCGATATTCGCATCTGCCCAAAGCGGATCCAGATGAAACAGCACATCGCCGGAACCGTCTTGCGGGTGGTATCCGAAATACTCCGACCAGTCGGCCGCATAGCCGATCTTGCACTCAGGTCCCAGAATGGCCCGCAGCTCTGCCGCAAGCCCGCGCAGGGCCGTCACCACGGGAAAATTGCCGCTGGCACCGCGAATTTGCGTCAGTCCGCGCAGTTCCGTTCCCACACAAAACGCACTTACCCCACCCGCCAAAGCACACAGATGGGCATAATGCAGGATAAACCGGCGATATGACCATTCTGCCGGGCCAGAATAGGTCACCGTCTTGGCCGCGACGTGAAAATCGCTGGCTTGCGCGGACCCGAAAAAAGCGGCCACCTCGGCATCTGCATCACCGCTTTCGTCCGGCGAGCCGCTTTGACCGGGTGCGATGCTCAGGGTCATGCGCCCCCGCCACGGCATGACCGGTTGGTTGTCCGCCCCGGTCCACGGATCAGCAAGCCCATTGCCGGATTGAATGTCCATCAAGACAAACGGATAGAACATCACCTCTTGGCCGCCGTCCCTGATCGCCTCGATCGCCTCAACGACCGACTGATCCGTAGGCGTGCCCCCAAAGACCGGTCGCCCGTCAATTTGACTGACCGAAACCGCATCCGCCCGGTTGACCCCTGAAACCGTCCAGCCCATGCCAACCGCATCGGCATCCTTTTGCTCGACCCGCGGTGTCACGGTCGCCCGATCACACCGCAGATCATCGCCAAACCAGGACACAACCAGCGAAACGGATTTGGCCTGCGGCAACTCTTCGCGCAAATCCTCCAGCGAAGTGGCGATATCGCTCTTACCGCTGGCAGAGTTGACGTTAATCGACCGGTTCGACCCGGGACCGTCAGAAAAATGCAAAGGGCTTGTCGCCAGCGCATATTCCCCACTGCCGGGGATCAGCGCGACACCGCGGATAAATTCGGCGGGATCTCCCGCCCCGATCGACGGCTGGGCTTTGCGAAAAACCTCAAAACTGAACTGTGGCACCCGATTTCCAAACCGGCCCAGGTCCAGGTCTTCAAACACCACATAGGCCGTTCCGCGAAACGCGGGGGCGTAATCTTCGCCTTCAACAGCCGCGATTTTCGCGTCTGGCAGTTGGACGTCATCGCCCGGATAAAAGCGCATATTGAAATCGTCTTTTGCCACCTGCACGCCGTCGGCCCATATCCGTCCGACACGGGTGACAATGCCTTCGCCAAGCGCCAGCGCCAGTGAAACCGAATATCCATAAGTCGTCCGACCGGTTCTTGGGCTGCCTTTGCCCGAACCGCCGCTTGACACCACCTCTTCCTTAAATCGCGACGCCCAGATCACCTGTCCGCCAACGCGAACCCGTCCGAAAACCTTGGCGACCGGGTCGCCTTCGCTGGCACCCGAAAGGCGGAAACGGTCGACGCGTCCCGTGGTCACAGCCTGCGATCCCGACCCCAGAATTCTCTGGTCAATCACATTGCCCAGGGTCGCCCCGATTGCACGGCCTATGACCGCCGATGACAATCCAATTGCCGAGCCGCCGATCGCGCCGCCGATTGATGCACCAACCGCAGATAAAACTAGTGTGGCCATTGGGCCCCCCGTTCTGGAAATTCAAACCGCGCCACCACCCGGCGCGCCCAGGCCTCGGAAAGTGGGCTCTCGACGACACCGTGGCGGCTGTAAGCGTGAACAAAACTGGCGTCCGCACCGACACGTCCGGCAACACCCAGATGCTTGGCGACCGCCAACGCATTCATTCGAAACAGCAAAACATCGCCCGAGGCACAGTCACTCAGAGGTTTTTCAACCAGATGCCTGCGGGCTGCCTGCCACAGGCGTTCATCGCGTCCGGCCTCTGACCAGTCGGCGGAAAAGGCCGGCACCATTTCGGGTTCACCGCCATAAAGTTCCCGCCAAATGCCGCGCAGCAATCCAAGACAGTCCGCCCCCGACCCTGAAACTGACGCCTGATGCAGGTAGGGCGTTCCGATCCAACGGCGCGCAACCGCCAATGCTTTGTCCCCAACCGCGCTCATCCGAGGCTGCCGCCATCATTCACGCCAGACCTTGTGGGATAAGACATCGCCCAGTCTTCGCCCGGAATATTCGGAAACCCGCGGTAGTTCAAAAAATTGTGAAACTTCAACCGACAGGACTGCACCTGTTTGTCACAGCCCGCTTCCAACCGCACCTGATCGTCACCGCTCAATCGGATCGGCACCTCTTGCCAAAGGCTGATCCGCCTGACGCCATCCTCAAACCGGTCGCGTTTGATCGCGCGTATAACGCCCGCCCCGTCGCCGGTCAAAACCCGCAGCGTGCCGTTCTTGAACCAGCCGTCTTCAAAGTCCACCAACGCGGAAAAGTCGAAAACGCCCAGTCCATCGCCGGTTTCGACCGAAAGCTCCGCAAAATATCCCGTTTGCGTCAGATCGAATTTGCAGCGCGCATCCCCCAGAACGGCGCTGCATTTGCGATGATAGGCGCTGCCCTGCACCTGATTCAGGGCCTCGGTCAGGCCACGCAATTCGGCCTCAAACACCGCGCCATTGCGTCGGATCTCGCCAATGCTTCCCCGAAACTGCAAAACCCGCTGACTGACATCGTCCCAGTGCACAAGCCAGGCCAGCACCTCGGCCTTGTCATATTTGCCGGTCTTGATGTCTGTCTCGGTCAGACCGAAATCACTTAACGCACCGACCGCCTGGCTGTTGTCAACGCTCAAGCCGGTGGTCTGTTGAATGGCGGCCGCATCAAGACCCGAATTGGCGCTGAAAACAACGTCGTCAAACGTCAAGTCGCGGTCATGGTCGGTGAACCCAAGCACCAGACCATCCCCGCGCGTCAGCTTCCAGCAGCGGCACAATGTCGTCGCGCCTGAGGCCAGATGCGCGGCCAGCTCTTCCCCGATCGCGCGCATCAGACCCGCACCTCGACCACCGGCACTGTCGGAATTTCGCCGGCTGAAAAACTGGCCAGCGACATCTCGATCCGGTCGGCGTCAAACCGCACCGGCACATCAAATTCAAATCCGGCTGTGATTGAAACCCCTTCATCAGGCGGGGTCAGAAAGGTGACATATCCGGTTTCCGTGTTCACGTTAAAATGAATGGTTTCAACCTGTTGATCG
>JAURMY010000043.1 GCA_030830465.1 Alphaproteobacteria bacterium | reverse complement strand
GTGATGCGCCCACGGGTTGAGGAAATTCTGGAAGAGGTGCGAAGCCGTCTGGACGCCGCCGGATTTGAACATTTGCCAAGCCAGCGGATCGTTTTGACGGGCGGGGGCAGCCAGATACCCGGGCTTGATA
Organism: Alphaproteobacteria bacterium; assembly: GCA_030830465.1. The sequence goes on along the minus strand of JAURMY010000043.1, from coordinate 4,069 downwards.
CCCTGGCCAGCCGCATCCTTGGCCAGCAGGTCCGCCTGGGCCGCCCCTTGCGCGTCCAGGGCCTGCCCCAGGCCGCCACGGGACCGGCGTTTTCTTCGGCGGTGGGGCTGTGTCTTTTTGCGGCGCATCCGCAGGACGAGTGCTGGGATTTCGAGATTCCGATGGACAAATACACCGGCCGCAGCCTGCGCCGCGCGGTCAAATGGTTTCGCGAAAACTGGTGAGAACGCCCCAACGCCCCCCGACCGGGGCCGTTTTGGCGAGATCATGCCGATTTTCGACCTCTAACCGCTACATATTGTGGAAAAATATGTAAATTTTTGATGACCCGACCGAATCACTGGGCTACGATGGGGAATCAACGACAGCTAAAAATACCGGTCAGAAGATCGGACAGGCAAACAGGCGGACAGTAACATGGCTTTGAATCTCAGGATGCCCGATCAAAACGATCTGCGCCCCAAAATCACGGTTTTCGGGGTGGGCGGGGCCGGCGGCAACGCCGTGAACAACATGATTGAAAAAGCGTTGGAAGGGGCGGATTTCGTTGTCGCCAATACCGATGCTCAGGCGCTGGCCCAGTCCAAGGCCGTGTCGAAAATTCAAATGGGGATCAAGGTCACCGAAGGTCTGGGCGCGGGCGCGCGTCCGTCAGTCGGCGCCGCTTCTGCCGAAGAAAGCATTGAAGAGATCGTCGATCATCTGGCCGGGTCGCATATGTGCTTTATCACCGCCGGTATGGGCGGCGGCACCGGCACCGGCGCTGCGCCGATCATCGCGCAAGCCGCGCGTGAACTGGGTGTTCTGACCGTCGGTGTTGTGACCAAACCGTTTCAGTTTGAGGGCGCCAAACGGATGCGCCAGGCCGAAGAGGGCGTCGAAGCCCTGCAAAAGGTCGTCGATACGCTGATCATCATTCCGAACCAGAACCTGTTTCGCATCGCCAACGAGAAAACCACCTTCACCGAGGCGTTCTCGATGGCCGATGATGTGCTTTATCAGGGCGTCAAAGGTGTGACCGATCTGATGGTCCGCCCCGGTATCCTCAATCTTGATTTTGCCGATGTCCGTTCGGTGATGGACGAGATGGGCAAGGCCATGATGGGTACAGGCGAGGCCACCGGCGAAGACCGCGCCATTCAGGCGGCGGAAAAAGCCATTGCCAACCCGCTATTGGATGAGATTTCGCTGAAAGGCGCGCGGGGCGTGCTGATCAATATCACCGGCGGTCATGACCTGACGCTGTTTGAACTGGACGAGGCCGCAAACCGCATCCGCGAGGAAGTGGATCCCGACGCCAACATCATCGTGGGTTCGACTTTGGACACCTCGATGGATGGCATGATGCGGGTGTCCGTGGTCGCAACCGGCATCGACGCCAAGGAAATCGTTCCGGACATGCCGGTTCCGCGCCGCAAGATGTCAACGCCGCTGACCCCCAAAACCATCGAAGAGCCGGTGGCCGTTGCCACGGCCCCTGTTGCCCCGCGCCCGCAGCGCGCGCCGCGTCCGTCGATGGAATATGAAGATGAACAGCCAAGCTTCCTGCAAGGCATGGAAGACGACCCGGATTTCGGTGATGTTCGCGGCGCAGGCGACTTTGACAGCCCGCCCATGCCCGAACTGGGCGATGCCCTGCCCGAACCGGTTTATCGCCCGGAACCGCGCCAGCAGGCCCCCAAAACGCATTTTGAGGACGAGGATACGGATCTTGCCGGTTTTGTCGCCCCCAAGCCGCGCAGCCCCGGCAAGCCCTCGCCCGCGGCGATGGCCCGGTTGCAGGCGGCGGTGAACAAGGCCCCGAAGCCGCGCACGGAACCGCAACAAACTGTAACACAGACCGCAGCGCCCGAGAAAAAAGGCGGCTTTGGCATCAACAGTTTGATCAACCGGATGACCGGCCACGGCCATGAACCGGCGCAAAGGAACGAACCGCAGCGGATTCAGCCGAAATTGGGCCCGCAAAGTGATTCGGATGTGGATCCGAAACAGGAACGCATTGATATTCCAGCCTTTTTAAGGCGTCAGGCGAATTAAGTTGCGGTGAAAACCAGGGTCAACAGACAACGCGCCTTAGATCAAAAAGGCGCGTTTTTTGTGGCAAATCGGGGTTGTTCGAAATGGAAACAATATGTTTCCAGACCCATCGGCGAAAATCCGCAAACGCGGCTAAGCCTTTGTTGCAATTGGTCACAAAGATTGAATTGAGGTTAAAATCCACCTTCTCTAGGTAGGGGTCAATTGGTCAATCCGTCCACAGGGACGTTGGGGGAACTTTTCGGTGCAAACAACCGTCAAAAACACAATCAGCCTGATCGGAACGGGGTTACACTCGGGCCGTCCGGCACGGTTGCGGATTTTGCCGGCCTCTGCCGAATATGGCATCTGGTTCCGCCGTGTGGATGTGACCGACCGCGACAACATGATCGCCGCGCGCTATGACAATGTGACCGACACATCCTTGTGCACCCGCATCAGCAATGACGCCGGCGCGGAAGTTTCGACCATTGAACACCTGATGGCCGCGCTGTCGGGCTGTGGCATCCTGAACGCCTTGATTGAAATCGACGGCCCCGAAGTGCCGATCATGGACGGCAGCTCGGACCGGTTCGTGCGCGAACTGATCGTTGCGGGCACGCAATTGCTGGACGCGCCGGTTCGGGTGATCCGGGTTCTGGAGCGGGTCGAGATTGAAGACAACGGCGTGCGGGTGTCAATCGAGCCCAGCAACACGCTGGAAATCGACTTTAGCATTGATTTCCCGGATCAGGCCATCGGTCGGCAGACCAAAAAGCTGAACATGGCCAACGGCGCTTTCGTGCGCGAGCTGTGCAACAGCCGCACATTCTGCCGCCAGGCGGATGTGGAATGGATGCGCGCCAACGGCCTGGCCCTGGGTGGCAGCCTGGAAAACGCGATCGTTGTGGACGGCGACAAGGTTCTAAGCCCGGGTGGCCTGCGGCATCAGGATGAATATGTCCGCCACAAGATGCTGGACGCGCTTGGGGATCTTGCACTGGCCGGCGCGCCGATCTTTGGCCGCTATCACGGTGTCAAGGCGGGCCATGCGGCCACCAACAAATTGCTGCGCAAATTGTTCGCCAATCCGATGGCCTATGAAATGGTCGATTGCGATGTGACGGCGGCCACAAAACTGCCGGGCGCCGGCGTGAAAGCATCCGATCTGCGCCACGTCGCGTGATGCTGTTCTGTTGATACAGAATACGAAAAACCCCTTGAAAGCGTTTTTACTCTTGGCAGAATGTGCTAGGTAGGATCACAGTAGTTAACCGGTGGATTCCGCCGCGACATAATACGGGACGCATGCAATGACCAAAGGCGGGAAACTGGCAACGCGATTGATATTGCTGGCCTGCGTGGTGGTCCTTGCCGCCTGTTCGAAACAATCCAAAGAAGCCCCGCTGGAAGCCCAGTCAGCCGAGCAGATTTTCAAATCCGCCGAGCAGAAACTGGCCGCCAAGAACAAGGCCGCCGAGGCGGCGCAACTGTTTTCCGAGGTTGAGCGTCTTTACCCCTATTCCGAATGGGCAAAGCGCGGCGTGGTGATGTCGGCCTTCGCCTATCACAAGGCGAAAATGTACGAAGACAGCCGTTCCGCCGCGCAACGCTATCTGGATTTCTATCCGGCGGACGAAGATGCTGCCTATGCGCAATATCTGGTCGCGCTCAGCTATTACGATCAGATCGCCAATGTCGCGCGCGATCAGGGCAACACGTTCCAGGCCCTGCAGGCGCTGCGTGTGGTGATCGAGCGCTATCCCGACAGCGAATATGCCAAATCGGCGCGGTTGAAGTTTGATCTGGCGATCGACCATCTGGCCGGCAAGGAAATGGATGTGGGCCGGTATTATTTGAAGCGCGGTCAATTCGGGGCGGCGATCAACCGGTTCCGGATCGTGGTTGAGGATTATCAGACAACCACCTACACGCCCGAGGCGCTGCACCGTCTGGTCGAGGCCTATCTGTCGCTGGGACTGGAGGCCGAAGCCCAAACCGCCGGCGCGATCCTTGGCCACAATTTCCAAAGCTCGGATTGGTATCAGGACAG
>JAURMY010000346.1 GCA_030830465.1 Alphaproteobacteria bacterium | reverse complement strand
GCCCGCGCCGTTGTCGCCGACAATGGCGATATGTTCATCGGCAAACATGGTGAAATCGGCGTCGTTCAACGCCTGTACGCCGCCGTAGTGTTTTGTCAGGCCGCGCGTTTCCAGGATGACTTTTCGTGTCTGATCCATGATGCCTCCAGAAATTTGGCGCAGGTCGCGCCATGCTTGGTTCTCAGGAAATGGGAAAAGTCGGGGATTGTCAATAAATAAATCCATTTGATTTAATTATTGACAATCGACCCGTTTTACCGTCTTTTCCATGCTGCAAGGACGCGGTGCGCACAGGCGAATCGCATTTCTGTTTATCCGGGGCGCATGCTGCGGCCCGACCTTTGGGAGGACCTTAACTTGAAAATGAAACTGACTTTTGCCGGCGTGGCCGTTGCAACCCTGATGGCGGGTTCCGCTGTTGTCGCGGAAGATGTCATTGGCTACATCACCAAATCCGCAACCAATGCCGGCTGGATGATGATCAACCAGGGCGCCGAAGATGCCGCCAAAGAAGAAGGCGTGAAACTGGTCGCCGTTGGCCCCGCTTTCCAGGGCGATCTGTCCAGCCAGCTTGAAGTCTTTGAAAACCTCGTGGCCCAGGGTGCCAAAGCGATCGGTATCGCGCCGGTCGACTCTGCCGGTATTGCGCCGGCTGTGAACGACGCCATGAAGGCGGGCATTCCGGTTATCGCGATAGACACCGGCGTTTCCGGTGCTGAGGTGACTTCCTTTGTTGCCACTGACAACCTGGCCGTCGCCAAGGTTCAGGGTGCCGAAGCCGCGAAACTGGTCAATGACGGCGACACCATCATCTATGTCACCGGCAGCCAGGCACAATCGACCGGCCAAGAGCGCAAGAACGGGTTCATGGAAGGCTTTACCGCTGCCCGCCCGAACTCCAAGGTTCTGGAAGTTCCGACCGAGTGGAACTCGGAAGAAGCCCAGGCCGGCGTTGAGGCCGTTCTGAACGCCAACAAAGACGTCAAAATGATCGTCAACGCCTGGGACGGCGGCACGATGGGGTCCAAAGCCGCGCTTGAAAACCTGGGTTACAAAGCCGGCGACGTGAAACTGGTCGGTTTTGACGGCGCAGGCGACGCCATTGTTGCCATGGACGCCGGTTGGGTTCACGCTGATACTGCACAGATGCTGTACCAGATGGGCTATCAGGGGATCAAAGCTGCGGCAGCCGCCGCTCGCGGTGAAAAAGTATCTCCGCGGATCGACACCGGCTATTTCCTGGTTACCCCGGAAACTTCGGCCGAATACAAGAAAATGGTCGGAATCAACTAAGGTTTCCGACCCTGCACCGGGCCGTCACGCGGCCCGGTGTCACCCCTCCGATCAAATCCCCCTTCACTTTTCAGACGAGGTGGCACCATGTCCGACACCAACGAAACCCAATCGAATACGCGATCAAATTCGTTTCAAGACAAGGTGATCCTCGGCATGGCCCGGTTCTTCCGCGCCGAATGGTCCGGCGCATTGCTGGCGATCGTGATCCTCAGCATTTCCATTGAACTCGCAACTTCGGGGACCCTGTTTTTCAGCCCTTCGAACCTGATGACGATCCTCAATAACTCTGCCGCGATCGGTGTTGTTGCCGGTGGCATGACCCTGGTGATCATCACGGCCGGCATTGATCTTTCGGTTGGATCGGTGGTGGGCATGACCGCGGCCTTGACCGGTTATGTCGCCAGCTTCTGGGGCTTTCCGCCCTACCTGGCCATTCTGACGGGCATGGTCCTTGGATTGGGGATCGGGGCATTCAACGGCACGCTTGTCGCCTATTTTGGGATGCCCGCCTTTATTGTCACGCTGGCAGGTCTTTCGATCTGGCGGGGCACCGGCCATTTGGCCACAAATGCGCAGGCCACGCCGAAACTGCCATCGACATTTGATTCCTTCGGTCGCTACAACCCGTTTTCCGCCCTTCAGGACGAATTTCGCGCCGGTCACTTGACCGGATTCTGGAACTGGCTGGGTGGCTTTGTCGACACCCACTGGCTCAGCTTTTTCCGTACTTTTCAGATGAGCATGCTGATCTTCATCCTGTTCTTTGTGGTTCTTGGGATCATCGTGTCAAACACCCGCTATGGGCGTTATGTCTATGCCATCGGCTCGAATGAATCGGGCGCGCGTCAGGCCGGGATCAACACCGCGCGCTATACGCTTTTGACCTATATGTTCTGCTCATTGTCCGCCGCACTTGGGGCCTTGTTGTTTCTGGGACGCGCGCCCTATGCCAAGTCGGACTACGGCCAGATGTGGGAACTTGACGCCATTGCCGCGGTTGTTATTGGCGGCACTTCCCTGTTCGGCGGGCGCGGTTCGTTATGGGGAACCTTCATGGGCGTGGTCCTGTTGAAGCTGATCAATAACGGCCTGACGCTGGCCCAATTGGACACGTTCTGGCAAATGGTTGTGACCGGCATGATCATCCTGATCGCGGTCGGGCTGGATATTGTACGCCAGTCCCGCGACGCCGAAGCGGTGCGCAAATTGCTGG
>JAURMY010000345.1 GCA_030830465.1 Alphaproteobacteria bacterium | reverse complement strand
TGACCGGCACGATCGCCAGCGGCGGGCGTTTTGGTTCGGACAACCTGAATGACGCGGGCACGGCTGCGTTGCTGGAACGGGCCTTTGGCAAAGGCAAGCCGGACGCCGTGGCTTTGGTGATCAATTCGCCCGGCGGTTCGCCAGTGCAATCTTCGTTGATTGCCGCGCGGATCAGGCGGCTGGCCGATGAAAAAAGCGTTCCGGTTTATGCCTTTGTCGAGGATGTGGCGGCATCAGGCGGCTATTGGTTGGCGACGGCGGCCGATGAAATCTTTGTCGATACAAGTTCCATTGTCGGGTCCATCGGGGTGATATCCGCCTCGTTCGGTTTCACCGGCCTGATGGAGAAACAGGGCATCGAACGGCGGGTCTATACGGCGGGCGAGGACAAATCCATGCTGGACCCGTTCCGACCTGAACGTCCCGCCGATATCAAACGCCTGAAAGCCCTGCAAAAGCAGATCCATGACGCCTTTATCGCCCAGGTGCAAAACCGCCGCGGCAGCCGCCTGTCGGGGGACAACCTGTTCACCGGCGACATCTGGGTCGGTCAAAAGGCAATCGACGCCGGACTGGCCGATGGCCTGGGCCATTTGGTGCCAAAAATGAAGGAAATTTTCGGCGACAAAACCCGGTTCTCCGTCCATGGCAAAAAACGGTCGATCCTGCGCCGGTTCGGTTCGCAAATCGCATCCGATGCCTTGGGCGTGATTGAAGACCGCAGCCTTTGGGCGCAATACGGGTTGTAACGATGATCTTTAAAATCATAACCCTTTTTCTGATCGCGATGGGCGTGCTGGCAATGTTCGGCAAGCTTCGCGCGCCGAAAATCGGCATCCCCCGGAAAAAGGACAAAACGCTGTCCGCGGCCAAATGCAAGAAATGCGGCAGCTATATCCTTGGCGACGGCCCCTGCGCCTGTGAAAAATCAGGCTAGGCAGCGCCATGCGGATCAAGCACAAAGGATAGCATGAGCATCGTTTTCGCCCTTCTTGGACTTCTGATCCTGTTGCTGGCCGGCGATGTACTGGTGCGGGGCGCGGTCAATCTGGGCCTGCGTCTGGGCATTCCCGCCCTGATCATCAGCCTGACCGTGGTGGCCTTTGGTACCTCGGCCCCGGAATTGCTGATCGCCGTCAAAGCCTCGCTTGAAGGGTTTCCCGGCATCGCCATCGGCAATGTCGTCGGCAGCAATACCGCCAATATCCTGATGGTGCTGGGCATCCCCGCGATGCTTGCCGGCATCAATTCCGCCGATTGCGACACCAGGCGGAATTATCTGTCGATGATGGGCGCAACGGTCGTGTTCATCGCGCTGTCGTTCATGGGTCCGTTGACCTATCTGCATGGCATTGTCCTGCTGGCGATGCTGGCGGCCATGCTGGCCGACAGCGCCCTGACGGCCCGCCGCCACCGGCGCGATACGGCCTGCGGTCCGGCACAAGATACGGACGAACTGGAGGAAGCCGATGCGGACATGCCCGGCTGGAAAATCGGGCTTTATATCGTTTTGGGCATTGTCGGTCTGCCGCTGGGGGCCGATCTGCTGATTGACGGCGCAATGGGCGTCGCCCGGCATTTCGGCATTTCCGAAGCGGTGATCGGGCTGACCCTTGTGGCCATCGGCACCAGCCTGCCGGAACTGGCCACAACGATCATGGCGGCATTGCGCAAACATGGCGACGTCGCGATGGGCAATGTCATCGGCTCCAACCTGTTTAATCTGGCAGGCATTATGGGCATCACCAGTTTTTTCGGCCCTCTGGCCATTCCCCCCGGCATCCTGCGTTTTGATCTTTGGGTGATGCTGCTTTCAAGCCTGTGCATTCTGCCCTTTGTCTTTGGCGGCCTTAATATCACACGCGTTTGGGGTTTGGTTCTAAGTGCGGCCTATGTTGTTTATGTGGCCATTCTGTTGGCTTGATTGAAACGGGGACGGCAATGAAAAACGGCGCGGCACTTGTCACCGGCGGGGCGAAACGACTGGGCCGGGCAATGGCGCTGGCGCTGGCCGAACGCGGGTTTGATGTTGCAATCCACTATGCCGGATCAAAAGACGCCGCCGAGCAGACCGCCAAGGATGTCCGCGCCAAAGGGGTGAAATCCGTGGCCCTTCAGGCCGATCTGTTGATCGAAGACCAGGCCCAATCCCTGATCGCCAGATCCACGGCCGCCTTGGGTCGGCCGCTGACGGTCCTGGTCAACAATGCGTCTGTTTTTGAATATGACACGCTGAAAACCGCGACCCGCAAAAGCTGGGACCGGCATTTTGAAAGCAACCTGCGCGCGCCTTTCGTTCTGACACAGCATTTCGCCGCGCAGGCCCCGGTGGTGGAAACCGATGCCCAGGGCGAGCCCCGGGCCAGCGCCGTTGTGGTCAACATGATCGACCAGCGGGTGCGCAAACTGACACCGGAATTCATGACCTATACGCTGGCCAAAATGGGCCTGTGGGCCTTCACCCAAACCGCGGCACAGGCATTGGCGCCGGGGATCAGGGTCAACGCCATTGGCCCCGGCCCAACCCTGCAAGGCGCCCGCCAGACGGCCCGGCATTTCGCCGATCAACGCGCCGCTACCGTGTTGAATCGCGGGGCAAATCCAGAGGACATCACCGCCGCACTGGCCTTCATCCTCGACAGCCCGGCGCTGACGGGGCAATTGCTGTGCATTGACGGCGGGCAACATCTGGCCTGGCAAACGCCCGATATTCTGGGCGTTGAATAGCCCAGACCCGGATATTGATTGACAGTTGTCCACTTCCTGCCGATCTGTCACCAAATCGTTACAAAATACCTAATGAAATCAAGAATTTGGCGATAGACAAAAAATATAGCAAGAAAAATCAATGGCTTACAAATATGCCTAAAAATTAGGCAAAGTGCAGAAATCCCCCAATTCAAACAAGAAAACGGAACGCACGGAACTTTACCCTCAGACTTATCCACAGGAACCGTGGACATGTTTTACCTTGATCTTGAAAGGTAATTGAGGAACGCCCGGAAAGAATCATCTATAAACCCGCCATGACCGATCCCGATTTTCCCGATCTTCTGGACGAAGAAGGCAAATTAGCCTCTGACAGCGACAAACCGCGCGGGTATCTCTGCGTGCAATCCTATCTGAACACGCTCGACAACTCGCCGGGCGTCTACCGGATGCTGGATGAAAAGGGCGCGGTCCTTTATGTCGGCAAGGCGCGGAACCTGAAAAAACGCGTGTCATCCTACGCCAAGGCATCCGGCCATTCCGCCCGGATCGGACGTATGGTTTCGGCCACCGCCTCGATGATGTTCCTGACCACCAAGACCGAAACCGAGGCCTTGTTGCTGGAACAGAACCTGATCAAGCAACTGAAGCCCCGCTATAACGTCCTGTTGCGGGATGACAAATCCTTCCCGAACATTCTGGTCAGCCGCGAGCACGACTTCCCGCCGATCATGAAACATCGCGGCAAACGCAGCGAAAAAGGCGACTATTACGGCCCATTCGCCAGCGCCGGTGCGGTCAACCGGACCCTGAACCAGTTGCAGAAGGTCTTCCTTCTGCGCAATTGCAGCGATGCGATGTATTCCGGCCGCACCCGCCCCTGTTTGTTGCACCAGATCCATCGGTGCTCTGCCCCCTGCACTGGCAAAATCTCGCGCGAGGACTATGCCGCCCTTGTGGATGACGCGACGGCCTTTTTGTCGGGCAAGTCAACGCGGGTTCAGACCGATCTGGCCGCGAAAATGGCCGCCGCCTCGGCCGCGATGGAGTTTGAACGCGCCGCCGCCTTGCGCGACCGCATCCGCGCCCTGACGCAGGTGCAGTCCAGTCAGGGCATCAACCCGCAAGGGGTGACCGAGGCCGATATCATCGCCCTTTATCAAGAGGGAGGACAGGCCTGCGTGCAGGTGTTTTTCATCCGCGCCAACCAGAACTGGGGCAACCGCGCCTATTTCCCCCGCACCGGCGGCGACACCGAACCCGAAGAAGTGCTGGAGGCCTTCATCGGCCAGTTCTACAGCGAACGCGTCCCGCCCAAGACCATTTTGATGTCGGGTGACATTGAAAACCCCGATCTGATGACGCAGCTTTTATCGGACAAGCTGGGCGCAAAGGTCGACCTTCTGGTGCCCAAGCGGGGCGAAAAGGCCGAATTGGTGGAAAACGCCCATCGCAACGCGCGGGAATCCCTTGGCCGCAGGCTGGCGGAAAGCACGGCGCAATCCAAACTGCTGGCCGGACTGGCCGCAGCCTTCGATCTGCCCGCCCCGCCGCAACGGGTCGAGGTCTTTGACAACTCGCATATTCAGGGCACCAACGCCGTCGGCGCGATGATCGTCGCTGGCCCCGAGGGATTACTGAAATCCGCCTATCGCAAGTTCAACATCAAATCGACCGACCTTACCCCGGGCGACGATTTCGGCATGATG
>JAURMY010000344.1 GCA_030830465.1 Alphaproteobacteria bacterium | reverse complement strand
GCGGTTGCCAAGGGCCTGCTTGCGGCGGGCAAGCCCGGTTCGCTGATCAATATTTCCTCGCAGATGGCCCATGTGGGCGGTCCCGACCGGGCGGTTTATTGCGCTTCAAAACACGCGGTCGAAGGTTTCACCAAAGCCATGGCGCTGGAGTTCGGCCCGGCCAAAATCCGGGTCAACACCATCTGCCCGACTTTCATTCTGACGCCGCTGACACAGGCGACATTCGACGATCCGGCCAAGCGCGCCTGGGTCTTGGACAAGATCAAACTCGGCCGCCCCGGCGAGGTCGAGGACATCATGGGCGCGGTCGTCTATCTGGCCTCGGATGCGTCCACGCTGGTCACCGGATCCGCCATGATGATCGACGGCGGCTGGACCGCGGACTGACAAACACCTTCCGGCACGAATACGGCTGGAAACCGGCGCCGGTTTCTGTGCAATAACCCACAACCCCCGGCACCCCGCCGGGCGGAATGCCTGACGGACCGGAATGCAGAAACCCTTTGTACAATCCAACCTGCACGGAGTCGCCTTCGCGCTGGCAGCCTTTGGGCTTTATGCAACCCATGATGCGGTGCTGAAGGTTCTGGCGGTCAATTTTTCCGTCTTTCAGGTGGTGTTTTATCTCAACCTGTTCACCTTGCCGATGGTCGTTGCCATGTTGATGGCCGATCCGGCTTTGGGCAACCTGCGCCCGAAACATCCCTGGTGGATCTTGCTGCGTTCCATCCTGTCGGTGGTCGGCAGCATCAGCGTCTTTTATGCGTTCACCGTGCTGAAAATGTCGGAGACCTACGCGATTCTGTTCACCACGCCGCTGTTCATCACCGCCCTTTCGGTGCCCGTTCTGGGCGAGCATGTCGGGCCACGGCGCTGGGGCGCGGTTCTGATCGGGTTTGCCGGGGTGCTGATCGTTCTGAACCCCGGTGTCAGCGAAATCGGGCTGGCCCATCTTGCCGCCCTTCTGGGTGCGGCCAGTGCGGCGCTGATTTTTGTCAGCGTGCGGAAAATCGGGCGGGATGAGCGGGTTTCAGTCCTGATGCTCTATCCGATGCTGACCAACCTGATTTTGATGGCCGGACTCGCGGCTTTGACCTATAGGCCCATGCCGCTGAATGATCTGGCCCTGAACGGTTTCATGGCCGTGCTGGGTTTTATCGCGATGCTGTGCCTGATCCATGCCTATCGGGTTGCTACCGCCGTGACGGTTGCCCCGATGCAATATTCCCAGATGCTGTGGGCGATCTTTTTCGGCTTTCTTCTGTTTGACGAGACTCTGGAGGTCCGCGTTCTTCTTGGCGCCGGCGTCATTATCGCCAGCGGCCTTTACATCGCGCTGCGCGAACGTAAGGTTCTGGGCGATATTCCAACCAGCGAGATCGCTAAATATTAGAATTCATCCCGTTGGGCCGCCGTTACCCTTGCCAAGGGTTTCAACTCGGTGTATCGCCCGTTCCGTTGGTTACGGAGTGTAGCGCAGCCTGGTAGCGCACCTGCTTCGGGAGCAGGGGGTCGGAGGTTCGAATCCTCTCACTCCGACCAACGAAACGCCCCGGCTATACCCGTCGCGCGATGCGGGCGGGGCTTGCCTGACCCTTGACAATCCGTGCTATATATCGCCCACCGTCATTGTCCGTTTCACATGGAAGGCATCCGTTTTGGCCAATCACCTTTACCCCCGCGACTTGCCCGATGGTCTGGACCTGGGCCCCGTTGTCGCGATTGATTGCGAAACCATGGGTCTGAACCCGCATCGTGACCGGCTGTGTCTGGTTCAACTGTCTTCGGGCGACGGAAACGCCCATCTGGTTCAGATCGAAATGGGCCAAACCGAGGCCCCGAACCTGACACGGATGCTGGCCGACCCCAACGTGTTGAAACTGTTCCATTTCGGCCGTTTTGACATCGCGGTTCTGAAACACACATTCGGGGTGGTGACGGCACCTGTTTACTGCACCAAGATCGCGTCAAAACTGGTGCGCACCTTTACCGACCGGCACGGGCTGAAATACCTGTTGCAGGAAATCCTGAATATCGACATTTCCAAACAGCAGCAAAGCTCGGACTGGGGGGCGCAGACCTTGACCAGGGCGCAGATGGACTATGCGGCCTCTGACGTTCTTTATCTGCACAAACTGAAGGCGGAACTTGACCTGATGCTGGCCCGCGAAGGCCGCACCGGGACCGCACAGGCCTGCTATGATTTTTTGCCGCATCGGGCGGCGCTTGATCTGGCCGGTTGGCCTGAAATTGACATATTCGCGCATTAACAGGGCGCCATGACCGGATTGACAGAAAAACAGCAATGGCTGGCCGTCGGCAAACGCGTCGTCGCACAAGAGGCCGCGGCCCTGTCCATGTTGGGCGAGGCCCTGGGCGATCCCTTTGCCGAGGCGGTGGCCTTGCTGTTGGGTGTCAAAGGCCGCGTCATTGTCTGCGGCATGGGAAAATCCGGCCATATCGCCCGCAAGATCGCGGCCACCTTCGCCTCTACCGGCACGCCGTCGCATTTT
>JAURMY010000343.1 GCA_030830465.1 Alphaproteobacteria bacterium | reverse complement strand
TGGAACATCGAAAGCCCGACGAAATACCTGTTCAATCTGGCCGGACCGGAAGAAACCATCGCGGCGGTGGCGGAATCGGCCATGCGCGAAATCATTGCGCGTTCCGAACTGGCGCCGATCCTGAACCGGGATCGCGGCGCGATCAGCGCGGAATTGCAGCGCCTGATTCAGGACACGCTTGACAGTTACGACAGCGGCATCAACATCGTGCGGATCAACCTTGATAAAGCCGACCCGCCCTCTGAGGTGATCGACGCGTTCCGCGAGGTTCAGGCGGCGGAACAAACCCGCGACACGCTGGAAAAACAGGCCGACGCCTATGCCAACAAGGCGGTGGCCGGTGCGCGCGGTGAAGCGGCGCAGCTGTTGCAGGAGGCCGAGGGCTATCGCGCCCAGGTGGTCAACGAGGCCGAGGGTGAAGCCAGCCGTTTCTCGGCGGTTTATGCCGAATATGCCAAAGCGCCGGATGTCACCCGCAAGCGTCTTTATCTTGAGACGATGGAAAAGGTGTTGGGCTCTGTCGACAAGGTCATCATTGATGAAAACGCTCAGGGCGGAAACGGCGTAGTTCCCTATTTGCCGCTGAATGAACTGAACAAAGGGGGGGCCAAGCAATGAGCCGTTTAACCATCATCATTCCGGTTCTGGTTGTGATCCTGTTTGTGGCATCCTCTTCGGTCTTTACTGTGGATGAGCGCGAAAGGGCGCTGGTGCTGCAATTTGGTCAGGTGAAGGACATCAAGACCGAACCGGGTCTGGCGTTCAAACTGCCCTTCATTCAGGAAGTGGTGAAATACGAAGACCGCATTCTGCCGATTGAAACCCAGGATATGGAAGTCACCCCGCTGGATGACCGCCGCCTTGTGGTGGATGCCTTTGCCCGGTGGCGCATCACAGATGTTAACAAGTTCCGCAAGGCCGTGGGGACCGGGGGGCAGGCGACTGCCGAAAACCGGCTGGAAAAGATCCTGACGGCTGCGACGCGCGAAGTTCTGGGCTCGGTATCGTCAAACAGCATCCTGTCAGCTGACCGGGTTGTTCTGATGAACCGGATCCGTGACAGCGCCATCAAAGAGGCTGAATCCCTGGGGATCGAGGTGGTGGACGTTCGCATCAAACGCGCCGATCTGCCGCGTCAGAACCTTGACGCCACCTTTGCCCGGATGCGCGCCGAACGGGAACGTGAGGCGGCGGATGAAATCGCCCGCGGCAACGAGGCGGCGCAAAAGGTGCGCGCACAAGCCGACCGCACCGTGGTCGAACTGGTATCGGACGCACAGAAAAACGCCGAGATCATTCGCGGTGAGGCCGACGCCAGACGCAACGCGGTGTTTGCCGAGGCTTTTGGCCGCGACCCCGAGTTTTTCGCCTTTTACCGGTCACTGACCGCCTATGAAAAGTCGATGATCGGAAAGAATACGACCATGGTGATCAACCCGGACTCCGAGTTTTTCACCTATCTCAAGTCGGATAAGGCCAAGTGATCACCGATATTCTGACGGGCCTTGGCCTTGTCGCCGTGATCGAGGGGCTGGTGCTTGCACTGGCCCCTTTGCGGTTTGAGGATCTGATAGACCTGTTGCGTCAAATGGATGTTCAGACCAAGCGCATGATAGGTCTGGCCTTTGTCGCGGTCGGGGTCGGGATCATCTGGCTGGCGCGCTTTGTGATCGCATAAGCCGCACGCGGGATTAACCGTTCCGTCAGAAAAAGCAGGCCGACTGGGCAAAGTCTTTGGCGGTTTCACGCGCAAGTGACGTGTCGCGACAGGGATTATGTTGATTTCATCGGCCAAAATATCCAACGTGAGGCCAAACTGCCGGGCCATTGCCCCCGGATCACAGACACTGGAGGACGACACTTGAGCGCACGCACCCTTTCCGCCCCCGCCACCCGCCCGCATCCCGCACAGGCGCTGTGGCTTCTGGCCCTTGGTATCCTCCTGCTATTCGCCCAGGCCCTTTCGGTGCAGGCCCGCGGCGCAACCGAAAGCCTGTCGGGCCTTGTCGAACAGGTCAGCCCGGCCGTGGTCAATATCACCACCAGCACGGTTGTGGCCGGTGAAGCCGGCGGTCGTCCAAATCAGGGTACGCCGCTGGAAGACCTGTTTCGCGACTTTCAAAACCGCCAGCAGGGCGGCGATTTGCCAAGACGTTCCTCCGCCCTGGGGTCGGGTTTTATCATCTCGCCTGACGGATATATCGTCACCAACAACCATGTGATCGAGGGCGCCGACGAAATCACGGTAGAGTTCTTTAACGGCGGCAGCGCGGTTGCGACAGTGATCGGGACCGATCCGAAAACCGATATCGCCTTGTTGAAGGTGGATATGCCCGACCCGCTGCCAACCGTGCCCTTCGGTGATAGCGACCACGCCAAGGTCGGCGATTGGGTGATGGCGGTCGGCAACCCGCTGGGGCAGGGGTTTTCGGTCTCGGCTGGGATCATTTCGGCCCGCAACCGGGCGCTGCGCGGCACCTATGACGATTTCATCCAGACCGATGCCGCGATCAACCGGGGCAACTCGGGCGGGCCGTTGTTCAATATGGATGGTGAGGTGATCGGCGTGAATACCGCGATCCTGTCGCCCAATGGCGGCGGTTCGATCGGTATCGGGTTTTCCATGTCCTCGGCGGTCGTCTCGCGCGTTGTCAAGCAATTGCAGGAATTCGG
Organism: Alphaproteobacteria bacterium; assembly: GCA_030830465.1. Next base: position 566 of record JAURMY010000343.1, on the reverse strand, counting down.
TGAAACCCGCCGCGGCTGGCTGGGCGTGCGCATTCAGGATGTGACCAAGGATCTTGCAGCGACACTGGGGCTTTCAGACACCGCCGGTGCCATGGTGACCGAGGTGCCCGACGGCCCCGCCAAAGACGGGGGAATCCTGCAAGGTGACGTGATCCAGACCTTTGACGGGCGGCACGTGCCCGACACCCGCGAACTGGTGCGTATGGTCGGCCAAACCGAAGTCGGCAAGGTGGTCAAGGTGGTGGTGTTCCGCGAAGGCAAGATCGTAACGCTGAACGTCATCCTGTCGCGTCGCGAGGATGCCGAGGCGGAACAGGCCGTTCCCGCGGTCAGCGAACCGCAGCCGCAACCGGAACAGATCGTTTTGGGCCTGAAACTCAGCGCCCTGACGCCGGAACTGCGCGATCAGCTTGGCCTGGGGGATGAGGACAATGGCGTTGTGGTGATGGAGGTGGATCAGGCCTCGCAGGCCTATGACAAAGGGCTGCGTGCGGGCGATGTGATCGTTGAAACCGGCCAGAAGCCCGTTGCTTCGCCACAGGAATTCAGCGACAGGCTGGATCAGG
>JAURMY010000042.1 GCA_030830465.1 Alphaproteobacteria bacterium | reverse complement strand
TTCCCCAAGGCGGAAATCACCCTGTGGGATTTCAACCGGATGATCGGCAGGCCCGATGCGCAGGTGCAGATCCTGACCGGCGGCCGGCAGACCCTGCCGCTGGGCGGGGGCGTGCAGCGGCACAATGTCTCGATGGGGCGCGCCGCCCTGCGGGACATTCTGGCGGCGCGCGGCGGTGACAGTGCGGCCGCCATCCCGCCGGGGGACGGGCGGTTCATGCCGTTTGGCGCACATCATATCGAAGCGATGCAGGGGCAATATGCTGCCGATCTGGCCTGGCTGCGCACCGTCGCGGTCGGACGACTGAAATTCGTGGACGAGGTCGGTGCGCCGCATCTTGACACGCAACATATGACAAAAAGGGGCTTTGGATGAGCGCGAAAAACACATGGGCAGAGCTGGCCGCAAAAGAACTGCGCGGCAAACCTTTGGCGGCGCTGGATTGGGAAACCCCCGAGGGCATCAGGGTCAAGCCGTTTTACGGTCCTGACGATGTGACCGGCCTGCCGCAACTCGGGGAAATGCCGGGCCTGGCCCCCTATACGCGCGGCCCCAAGGCGACGATGTATGCCGGCCGGCCCTGGACGATCCGGCAATATGCCGGCTTTTCCACCGCCGAGGAAAGCAACGCCTTTTACCGCGCCAATCTGGCGGCGGGGCAGCAGGGCGTATCCGTGGCCTTCGATCTGGCCACCCATCGCGGCTATGACAGCGATCATCCGCGCGTGGTCGGCGATGTCGGCAAGGCCGGTGTGGCGATTGACAGCGTTGAAGACATGAAAATCCTGTTTGACGGCATCCCGCTTGATCAGGTCTCGGTGTCGATGACGATGAACGGCGCGGTGATCCCGGTTCTGGCCAGCTTCATTGTCGCTGGTGAGGAACAGGGTGTGGACCGGGCGCAATTGTCGGGCACGATCCAGAACGACATCCTGAAGGAATTCATGGTCCGCAACACCTATATCTATCCGCCTGAACCTTCGATGCGGATCGTTTCTGACATCATTGAATACACTTCGATTCAAATGCCGAAGTTTAACTCGATCTCGATCTCGGGCTACCATATGCAGGAGGCCGGCGCGAACCTGGTGCAGGAACTGGCCTTTACCCTGGCGGACGGCAAGGAATATGTGAAAGCCGCCATCGCCAAAGGTATGGATGTGGACGCTTTCGCCGGACGGCTGTCGTTCTTTTTCGCGATTGGCATGAATTTCTTCATGGAAATCGCCAAATTGCGGGCGGCGCGGCTGCTTTGGGCGCGGATCATGGCCGAGTTCAACCCGCAAAAACCGCAAAGCAGCATGCTGCGCACCCATTGCCAAACCTCCGGCGTCTCGCTTGCCGAACAGGATCCTTACAACAACGTGGTGCGCACCGCCTATGAAGCGATGAGCGCGGTTCTGGGCGGCACCCAAAGCCTGCACACCAACAGCTTTGATGAGGCGATCGCCTTGCCGACCGAAGCCTCGGCACGTCTTGCCCGCAACACCCAGTTGATCCTGCAAAACGAAACCGGCGTGACCAATGTGGTCGATCCGCTGGCCGGGTCCTATTACATCGAAAAGCTGACAAACGATCTGGCTGAAGCCGCCTGGAAAATCATTCAGGAAGTGGACGACATGGGCGGGATGACCAAGGCGGTCGCAACCGGCATGCCGAAACTGCGCATTGAGGAAGCCGCGGCCAAACGGCAGGCGGCGGTTGATCGCGGCGATGCGGTTGTGGTCGGGGTCAACAAATACCGGCTGACCAAGGAACCGGTGATCGAGGTGCGCGAGATTGACAACACCGCCGTGCGCGAAAGCCAGATCAAACGGCTGGCGCGCATCCGGGGCTCCCGCGATGCGGCGGCCTGCGACGGCGCCCTTGCGGCGCTTGAGCAGGGCGCCACCCTGGGCACCGGCAACCTGTTGGAACTGGCGGTCAACGCGGCGCGGGCACGCGCCACAGTCGGGGAGATTTCAGACGCGATGGAAAAAGCATTCGGACGGCACCGGGCCGAAGTGAAGACACTGGCAGGGGTCTATGGCGCGGCCTATGAAGGCGATGCAGGTTTCGCCGCCATTCAGGCCGACGTGGAAAAATTCGCCGAAGAGGAAGGCCGCAGGCCGCGTATGCTGGTCGTCAAGATGGGGCAGGACGGACACGACCGCGGCGCCAAGGTGATCGCGACCGCCTTTGCCGATATCGGCTTTGACGTGGATGTCGGCCCATTGTTCCAAACCCCCGAAGAAGCAGCGCAGGACGCGATTGACAACGACGTGCATGTGATCGGCATTTCGTCACAGGCGGCGGGCCACAAGACACTGGCGCCAAAGCTGATCGAGGCGTTGAACGCCGCCGGGGCTGGCGAAATCCTGGTGATCTGCGGCGGGGTGATCCCGCAGCAGGATTACGACTTCTTGTATAAATCCGGCGTCAAGGCGATTTTCGGACCCGGAACCAACATCCCGGAGGCGGCCAAGAACATCCTGGGCCTGATCCGCGAAGCCCGGAAATGACGCGTGACAGGCGGGCAACGAAAATATAGTTTAATGGTGAACTAGTTTTTCCCGCCAGGACAGGACCGACATGATGGATGACCGCTCAAACGATACCGCCCGCCAGGCCGCGCTGGATTATCACGAGTTTCCGAAACCCGGAAAGCTGGAAATCCGCGCAACCAAACCGCTGGCCAACGGGCGCGACCTGAGCCGCGCCTATTCGCCCGGCGTGGCCGAGGCCTGTCTTGAAATCAAGGCCGATCCGGCAACGGCGGCGAAATACACCTCGCGCGGCAATCTGGTGGCGGTCGTCACCAACGGCACCGCGGTTCTGGGCCTTGGCAATATCGGCGCCCTGGCCAGCAAGCCGGTGATGGAAGGCAAGGCGGTTCTGTTCAAGAAATTCGCCAATATTGACTGTTTTGACATTGAACTGAACGAAAGCGACCCGGAAAAGCTGGCCGCGATTGTCACTGCTTTGGAACCCAGTTTCGGCGCGATCAATCTGGAGGATATCAAGGCCCCGGATTGTTTTGTGGTGGAAAAACTGTGCCGCGAGCGGATGAATATCCCGGTCTTTCACGACGATCAGCACGGCACCGCGATTGTGGTCGGCGCGGCGGCGACCAATGCCCTGAAAATCGCGGGCAAGAATTTCGCCGATATCAAGATCGTGTCCACCGGCGGCGGCGCGGCGGGGATTGCCTGTTTGAACATGCTGCTGAAATTGGGCGCGAAACGCGAAAATGTCTGGCTGTGCGAT